>JANQFT010000409.1 GCA_028277685.1 Phycisphaeraceae bacterium | reverse complement strand
CGACCATTGGCGTCGGCAACGGTACTCAGTTCACCTGCATCAAGTTGGCCGTTCTGGTTGGTGTCGAAGTAGACCGTCCAGTTTTCATCTGCCCCGGGTCGCGGGTCACTGGTGTTGCGTTGTCCGTCGAACTCAAGGTCTTCAAAGAGATTTCCCGAGATGGTGACGACGGGATTGGGATTGGGGACAACAACCACTAAGTCCCAGATTTGCAGACTGCCATTAATTAATCCAACCTCGAACGATGGCTGCAGCACCGGAGGATGAATCATGATGGTGCCACTATCGATGGTGCCAATACTCCCCGGGCCTTGAAAGTCTCCTCCAATCAGTTGACCGCCAGCGAGAGACACCTTCGGCCCCCACACCGCCCAAGGGGTGGCAGCCACCTGGTACGAGGCTGTCTCGCGGTATTGTCCATCGGGGTCGATCACGGCAATCACATGCATATCACCGAGGTACAGCTTGTTCTGATCCACGGGCACTTTCACGCGAACCTTCGCGGCTTCACCAACACCTTTTCGCCAGCGCAGTTCCTGACGGCTAACAAGCTCATCGTGCTCATCCAGCACGGCGTCACCGGAAAGGTACAGATCAATGGCTACTTCGCGCTGCGGCGCACGTTTACGTTTACCTTCGGTGGGCTGCTCCTCGAAGCTGCTGGCCAAACGCACCAGCAACGGCACGTTGACCGACTTCGCCCCACGCTTGATGCCCTTCAGTGATGCGGTATCCACGACCACTTCCCACCGGTCGGCCGGCCCAAACACCTGGCCGTTGGCCAGCGCATTCACGTGGATTTGCGTCAGCGCATCCGGGCCATCGATCACCGTCACGCCTTCGCCGGGATCGAAACTCGGGGTGTGCTGTTCAATGTCAACGGTCGGGTTGCTCGGGAAAAAATGTAATACGTTGGGGTCATGCGGTTCAGTCGTGATCACGTGTGGACCAGACGGAACGACCATGGGCGAAAGTTCACCACCGAGAGCGGGAACGTTCTGGTTAATCACCCTAGAGCCTACAATTGCAGCGCCGCCGCTTGTTACGATGCCTGTTGTACCGTCAGCAATAAAAACCGAACCAGCGTGGTCATCTATCTCAATAACAGAGATCCTTGTATTGCCGGCAGTCGTGAAACTCCCCCCGACATTCATTATGTCGACGGAATTCCCAGACAATATCGTGCCATCCAACAACAAGCGCGGCTCAAGCGGCTCGATCGCGCACTGCGCATCATGCACATCGCGTCGTGTTGCTGATTGTCGTTTGGACCACACCGCTGGCCAGATGCGTTTCATGGCGTTCCCATTGTTTGGCTTGAACCTGTTACCACCCCACCCGTGCGGGGACATCGCAATAAACACAAACCACGACGTGCACAAAAGATACCCCGCGCTGACGATCAGGGCAACACGACACTCTGTTCAGATTGGCGCCAAAGCCAATGCACCAACGTTATTATCGGTACTGGCGTCGCATTTTCATCAGGATCAGCCTACACTTTCGACATGAAACTACACGAATATCAGGCGCGGGAACTACTGGCGACAGCGGGCGTGATGGTGCCGAATGCGATCGTCGTTGATTCGCCCGATCAGGCAGCCGAAGCCTATCAACAGTTGGTACAAGGCGGCGCACCGTTCGCGGTGGTCAAAGCGCAGGTCCACGCTGGCGGCCGTGGCAAAGGTGGTGGCGTGAAATTGGTGCACAGTGCTGACGAAGCACGTGATGCTGCTGATGTGATTCTGTCCAAGCCGCTGGTCACACACCAGACCGGACCGGAGGGCGTGAAAGTAAGCAAGCTGCTCGTCGCGGCGGCGGTGGACATCGAACACGAGTATTACCTGGGCATCACCGTCGACCGCGCGACCAACCGCCCGGTGATGATCGCTTCGCGCGAAGGCGGCGTGGAAATCGAACAGGTTGCGGCGGACAACCCTGATGCCATCCTGCGCTGTCCGCTGCATCCGCTGGGCGGGTTGGAAACCCATCAAGCGCGCGACCTAGCGTATCGACTCGGCTTCGTGGGTAAGCAGGTGAATCAGGCGGTAAAGATCATGTCGCTGTTGGCCAAGCTGTTTGTTCAGCGCGATGCCGCACTGCTGGAAATCAATCCACTGATCACCACCCCCGCCAGTGATGAGCAGCCGGATGGGCAGGTCCTCGCGCTCGATGCCAAGATGACCATCGATGAAAATGCGTTGTTCCGTCACGCGGACCTCGAAGCCATGCGCGATCAGTCGCAGGAAGAGCCGGCGGAACTGAAAGCCAAAGAGCACGGCCTGTCGT
>JANQFT010000390.1 GCA_028277685.1 Phycisphaeraceae bacterium | reverse complement strand
AACCAAGTTGAGTGAGTACTTCCTCGACGTCTGCCAGCGTTGCGTTTTCCGCATCGCCGACACGCTCGTGAAGCATCTGTATGATCTGCGCTTCAACATCTTCGGTGATCTGGTGTCGTTCCGCCCGGCTCATGCCGCACGCGCTCAACACACCATCGATCGCATCAAGGTGCGCGTCGATACGGTTGGTCACCGCAGCGCGTTCCGATGAATCCGCCATTACGATGTCCCCTTCAGTAACGCTTCCACCGCGTGGCATATCTGTTGCCATCGCAGTTGCATTTGATGTAAACGTGCTTCGCCTTCGATTGTGAGTTGGTAATACCGACGCGGAGGCCCTGCCGGCGAACGCTGGGTGCGCACGCTCACCGCCCCATCTTTCGCCAGTCGAGCCAGAATGGGATAGATCGTCGACTCGGTCACGTGCATCGCTTCGGTTGCCGCAAGCCGCTGGAGAATTTCATAGCCGTAGGCCTCGCCCCCGCGCAGCGCCGCCAACACGGACAGTTCGACCAGCCCCTTACGAAGTTGTGTATCCCATGGTCGCACGCCTACCTCCTGTGTGGAGTGGTTCGTTGATTCGCTAATTTGTTGAGTCGTCAAGTCATGCTTCGTCTGATCTGGGACGATGCGCGTCCGGAGGCTTGAGGCTTGAGGCTTGAGGCTTGAGGCTTGAGAAATTGTGGGTGTGGATGAAACTGAGTTTCGCCTCAGCAAACACGCCCTGCCCCGTGTTGCGGCCAACATGGCTGTGAATTTTCCCAGCTCCCTAATCCCTAATCCCTAATCCCTAATCCCTAATCCCTAATCCCTAATCCACTGCTATGTATTACACTATACCGTAATACATAATACTGGTTTGTCAAGTAAAAAACACACTGAAACGGTGATCAACACACCGGTTGGGCGTGCCGGGGGAGAATATTAAGTGTAAAGGGGAGGTGGGTACTGCGCTGCGTCCGCACACGGTGGTCACCCGACGCGCGGCGTGTCGTCGATCCATCTGTACTCTATTGTCGTCAAGCTGGTGCCATGCTCACCCCTAAAGAGGTCTATGGCTATTCACAGCAAAGGGGTACTAACCCGGAAAACCGAAATCGCGAGTTTGTCGGTCAGGACAAGCAGAATCGCTTATCGGACGGTTTGATGCCTCAAGGTCATCCCACTATCACTTACAGACCGCAAAAACGGTATATCTCACCGTGTTTCAGGACGATCTCTCAGAAGAACCATACAGAATTGACTTGCCTTAACCTGTGGAACGTGCTTTAGTTGGAGCAAGTGAGTGGTCATCGGCTTGGGCCGAAGTCATTCGAGACATCCCCCGGTTTGGGGAGGAGTGATTTATGAAAAGTGATTTATCTGTCCGCGTGCATCGTGTGACCAGTATGGTGATGTTGGCGGTGCTGGCTCTGGCTGCCACGCAGGCCGATGCCCTGACACGGCGCGATGATGTGGCCGACAGCGTTTACACCACCGCAGCCGCCAACTTCCCCGCTTCGGGAAAGATCTCCATCAACGGCAACATCGACGGTTCGGGCTCGCTGATCAAAACCACGCATGACGATGGCCTGTGGGTGTTGACCGCCGGTCACTTAGCGGCGTACAGCACGGGGGGTAATGTCACGTTCACCATCGGTGGTGAAACGCGCAATGTGGTTGAGCGCTATCGCCTTAGCAGTAATGCAAGTGGTGGTAACGATCTGGCCCTGTTCAAGCTTGATAGCACCATCAACACGATCACCACGGCCACGCTGTACACCGGTAGCCGTTTCGATCTGGTGGGTGAAGAACTGGCTTACACCGGTTTCGGCGTGACAGGCACGGGCAGCACCGGCGCCCAAGGTGGCACCGCAGGTACGTTGCGTGCGGGCACGAACATAGCCGACCAGGCAGGCGGCACACTGCCCGGCGGGTCGACGGTGTACAGCGATCGCATCATCTTCGCCGACTTCGATAGTCCGGCCGGTGGTGTGTTGAACAACCCGCTGGGATCGACCTCTGCGACGAGCCGCGAGATGAACCTCGCCTTGAATGATTCCGGCGGCGGGCTTTGGGTGGACATCAACGGTGAATGGCAACTGGCCGGTGTGCATTCGCTGGTGTTCAATTACGGCCTCAGTGGCGATCCCGCGGGTGACTACGGTGATGTGTCCGGCTCGACTACGATCGAAGCGAATCTACAGTGGATCAACGACACGACCATCCCCGAACCGGCGTCGATGGTGTTGTTGGGCGTTGGCGGTCTCGCACTATTGCGACGCCGTCGGGCATAAGCATATTGTTTTCGCGCTTGGAGCGTGGTAAACCATAGTGTCATTTCACAGCGCATCACCCCGTGCGCGTAGCGAGGGGTGAATTGCGTTTTGCATAAGCTGAGCCGGTGGTGCGCCCATGATCAAGTTCTACTGCCCGACGTGCGACAAGAAAATCGGTGTGCCCAATGAATTCGCCAATCGCCGGGTGAAATGCCCGCAGTGCGAAGCCGCGGTGAGTGTGCCCGATCCGGAACTGGCCACCACTGAAGTGAGTTCAGCCATCGGCACCCCGCCGAACCTGCCCAATCCGTTGCCGGTGGTGGACCCCACGCCACGAAGCGCGATGGCGGATGTGGCCAACAGCGCGTTGCAGCAGCCGGTGGAAGTGCCGGTCGATCAGCATGAACATCCCGCTGAACCCGAAGTTGAACAACCGGATGTGCAGCCAACCCCCGAGCCGGTTTCGCGCGATGCCAATCGTCACGTGAACCGTGTGCGCCTGCGTGTGCCGGGTTACTGGTTCCTGGCCATCTGCGGTTGGGTGGGTGTGGTCGGCGGTGGGTGCCTGGTACTGATCGCGATCGGCCTGTCGATATTCAACCTGATCCAGATTGTTGGTATCGATGATCCGGTTGAAGCCGCCGTTGCTCAGACCGCCGCCATGATGCTATTGCTCATCATGCTCGGCAGTGCCCTTCTGGCCGCGCTACTCGGCGCCATCACCCTCGCGGTGCGCCGCACGGCAATCAACACGTGGCTGCTACGGATACAATTTGTGGGACACTAGCAAACTCAGAGCTCGGAACGCGGAACTGGCGGAGCGCGCAAAGAAAAACGGCGCGACGTTGAGCCGCGCCGTTTTTAAGTTCCGAGTTCGCCGTTCCGAGTTCTGAGTTTTCCTCAGTCTTCCTCGTCCTTCGGCTTGTACGCCGCGACGATTTGTTGTTGGACGTTCGGGGGAACCGGTTCGTAGTGGCTTAGTTCCATGCTGTAGGAACCCTGGCCGCCGGTAACGGACTTCAACTGACTCTGGTAGTTACCCAGTTCACCGAGCGGTGCCTGGGCGCGGATGGCGATCATGCCGCCGGGCAGGGTGTCCTGGCCCTGGATGCGGCCGCGCTTGCCGGAAAGGTCTGATGCAATGTCGCCCATGTTCGCATCCGGCACGGTGATTTCCATGTTCACGATCGGCTCGAGCAGGCTGGGCTTGGCCTTGTTCACCGCATCCATGAACGCACGCTTGCCCGCGGTGATGAAGGCGACTTCCTTCGAGTCGACCGCGTGGTACTTGCCGTCGTACACGCTGACCTTCACGTCCTGCATCGGGTAGCCGGCGATACAACCATCGGTGAGCACCATGCGGATGCCCTTTTCGATCGCGGGCAGGAACTGACCCGGAATCGCGCCGCCGAAGATGTCATCGCAAAATTCCAGGCCGTCGCCGCCGTTGCTCTTGGCGAATTCGCTGTCATCCGCAAGCGGGGAAACACGCAGGTACACTTCACCGAACTGGCCGGCACCACCGGACTGTTTCTTGTGACGATGGTGACCTTCCGCTTCGCCACGAATCGCTTCGCGGTAGGCGATCTTCGGCGGATGGGTGTCCACTTCCGCGTTGTAGCGTTCGCTCATCTTCTCGAGGCAGACGCGCATGTGCAGGTCGCCCAGGCCGTAGATCACGCGTTCGTGCGTGGCGGCATTCTGTTCGATCTTGAAGCAGGGGTCTTCCGCATCAAGGGCATGCAGCGCCTTGCCGATTTTGGTTTCATCGCCACGGCTCTTCGCTTCGATGGCCAAACCGTGCATCGGCGTGGGGTAGATGCCTTTCAGCGTCAGGTTTTCGCCGGCTGTTTCGTTCAGCACCACATCCTGGGTGAGGTCTTCGATCTTCGCAACCGCGCAGATGTCGCCGGCGGGTGCGTCGGACACTTCGTTGTGGTCCTTGCCCTGCAGACTCATCAGGTGACCGATCTTGGTGGGTTTGCGGTCATCACCGATGTGAAGCTGTGAATCTTTGGTCATGGTGCCGCGGTGAACGCGGATCACGCCCATCTTGCCGACGAACGGGTCGATCGCCACCTTGAACACATGCGCCACGACCGGCTTGGCAGCATCGACTTCGATTTCCAATTCCTCGCCATCCTTCTTGAACGGCTTGGGACTGCCTTGCGTGGGCGAAAGCGCGAGCTGACCCAGCATATCCAACAGTTCCGCCACACCTGCGCCGGTCTTGGCTGAAGTAAAGCAGATCGGAATCAGGTGACCTTCCTTGAGCGCCTGCACCAGCGGGGCGGCGAGGTCTTCAGGGCTGACTTCGCCTTCCTCCAGGTACTTCTCCATCAGTTCTTCATCGACTTCGACAATTTGATCCACAATCGCGGTATGCGCATCGGAGACACTTGAGAAGTCGGCGTCGCCATCGGCTTTGCCCAGCACATCGACCACACCCGTGCCACCACCAGTCGGCAGATTCACCGGCAGGCAGACGCTGCCGAACGATTCCTGAATCTGCCCAATGAGTTCTTCCAGTTGCAGGTTGTCCGCATCGATGCGGTTGACGACGATCAGCCGTGCGAGTTTCGCATCGGCTGAGCGATCCATCATGCGGCGGGTGATCATCTCGATGCCCGCCGAAGCATTGATCACCATCACGCCGGTTTCCACCGCGTTCAGGCATGGAATGGCCTGACCCATGAAGTCCGGGTAGCCGGGCGTATCGATGATGTTCAGGTGCTTGCCACCGTGATCGATGCTGACGAGGGCCGAGGTGAGCGACCGCTGGTGCGTCTTTTCCTGGGGATCAAAGTCGCAAACGGTGCTGCCTTTTTCGACATCGCCCATCGCGGGAATCGCGCCGGCCTTTTCGAGCAGCGCTTCGACGAGGGTCGTCTTGCCCGCGCCGGCATGACCGATCATGGCGATGTTGCGGATGTCGTCAGTCGAATATTTGGCCATCGAGTTGTACCTCCTGCCGCGTGATAAGCGGCCTGTTGCCACCACAGGTGCGTTCGAGAATTGGCCAGTATAAGGATTGGGTGAGGAGTCGCCAAGCCCCCCGGAAACGCGGAACGCGGAGCGCCGAACGCGGAACTGAGTAATGGGAGGGCGATGCGTTCTGTGGCAGCGATCGTGTCGATCGCTTCGGAGAAGAACGGCCGACACGGCCGTTGTCACAGTAGGTCCGGGCCTGCCCGGACGATGAGAACAGGATCAAGGAAATTGGCCGCGTTGGAGTTTGGTGCGTGGACGCCAAGCTTAAGACGCCACGCCCTCAAAAACACCGACGCAAGCGTCCGGGCAGGCCCGGACCTACGGCTCTGCAGGAGCTGAGTTCCGCGCTCCGAGTTCCGCGTTATCTGAGCACGTTGTATTTCAGGATGCACCAGATGGCCCGGACGCCGTCACGCCAGCCGATTTTTTTGCCTTCCTCATACGTGCGGCCGGAGTAAGAGATGCCCACCTCGAAAATCCGCAGGGGTTTACCATCCTTGCGCATGCGGGAAACCTTCGCGGTGATTTCCGGCTCGAAGCCGAAGCGATCTTCTTCTACCGTGATCTGCTGGATGACTTCGCGCTTGAACAGCTTGTAGCACACTTCCATGTCCGTCAGGTTCAGGTTCGTCATCATGTTGCTGAGCATGGTGAGGAACTTGTTGCCGAGTGAGTGCCAGTAGTAGAGCACACGGTGGCTTTGCCCGCCGGCGAAGCGCGAGCCGAACACCACATCGGCCTGGTCAGTTTCAATCGGCCGAAGCAGCTTCGGGTATTCATCGGGATCGTATTCCAGGTCCGCATCCTGAATGATGACCACATCACCCATCGCTGCGGCGAAACCGGTGCGCAGAGCAGCGCCCTTGCCGCGGTTCTGTTCATGGAACATCACTTCGATGTTGTCGTGCTGCTTGGCCAGTTCGTCGAGTTTGCTGCGTGAATCATCGGTGGAGCAATCGTCCACCAGGATGATCTGCTTGTCGATCGGCACCGCCTGCACGCGCTCGATGATGGCGTGGATGGTGTCCTGTTCGTTGTAAACGGGAATGACGACGGACAATTTCATGGTGCGATCATCTCCAGCAGACATGCGATGCCTGCCAAGATAACCGCACCCCTCAAAATGTGCCACGAAGAATGAACCGGCAGGCCGGCGATGCGTCTGACGAGTGATTGGGCGCAGCCGGGCATTTCTGGTCCTTCGTCCGTGCGCAACTTAGTCGTCTGTCGAAAGGAAACACGATGAGGATTCGTGGCGCGATCGTGGCGCGCAGTTGCGCGCTGGGTGCTCTCATGGTTGGTTTACTGGGGCTTGGGGGGTGTGCACAGTACGTCACACCGGGAGCAAGTGCTTCACTGCTCGGTCTTGCTGCAACCGGACCGGGCGCAAAGTTAACCGATGCGCAGCTCCGCTCGATGACCGATTACGAAATCCAGCAACTGCTTGAACGAAAACCCGCGGCGAAGTTCCCGGCGAACCTGGTCGTGGCGCGGGTACAGGCTTCGGGTTACGAATCGTGGTACATGCGTAAGTGGGGCTATCGCGCGTACGGCTCAGGTAAGTACAGTGTGATCACGTCGCGCGATGTGGAAACGGAGGATGATTTCAAACGGCTGAGTGATTTGCCCATGGTGGATCGCGCTGGGCCTTTGAATCGGTTGGTGATTCCCGATCAGTTGGAGTCAGACCTGCAGATACGCCAGGCGGCGGCGCGACTCAAGGCGGACATCATGCTGCTTTACACCTTTGAAACCGTGTTCAACGTGAAAGACCACGAGGTCGGCCCGTTCAACTGGTTCACGCTGGGCTTTCTGCCGAACCAGGAGGCGCGGGTGTCATGCACCGCGTCGGCCATCCTTCTGGATGTGCGCACCGGTTATCTGTACGGCATGGCGGAGGGCACCGCCACGAAGAAACAGATGGCGACCATCTGGTCGGATGAACAGGCGGTGGACGACAGTCGCAAGAAGGCTGAGCGCGCGGCGCTGGATGACTTGATGAATGAAATCGAGCGCACATGGCGCGGGGTGGTGAATGAATATGCCAGGATGTAGCGCGGTTCGCAGATGAATCTTCCGGGGGTATCATGGGCGCGCGGTCAAACGGCTGATGGTTAGTTGTGCCCATGAAGAAGAAGATTTTCAGTATCGGTCTGCGGGTGGTGATTGCCGCGGTGGGGCTGTCTTACGTGGCGTACGCGCTGACGTGGACGGATCATGTGCTGCTGCCCGATGGTTACGTGGCGGGCGATGTGACCCTTCCGACCGGGGGCAGTTTCAAGGTGATCGAACGCACCACCGCCACGTGGACGGTGCGCGCGGGGGATCAGTCGGTCACGATTCCGGCAGACAGCAAAGCGTTGATCGAAACCGGCGGGGCGTTTCAACCGGGCGTAATCACCACGTGTCGGCAGGCGGACTGGCGATGGCTGGTGGTGGCGTTCGTACTGACGGGGTTGGTGCTGGTGGTGCAGTCGCTCAGGTGGCGGGTGTTGATGACCTGTCGCGGTTTGCCGGCTCCACTGCTAGGCACGTTTCGCATCTACATGGTGGGGCTGTTCTTCAACAGTTTCATGCCCGGCACCACCGGCGGGGATGTGATGAAGTGTTACTACGTGGCCCGGCGCAGCGATCGGCGCGCCGTGGCTGTGATGAGCGTGGTTGCCGATCGCGTGGCGGGGTTGGTGGCGCTGGTGATCGTGGCGGGACTGGGCGCGCTGATCGCGATGGGTGGTGATGAAGTGGGCCAACGGGAACTGACTGCGATTGCCGTGGTGGCGGGGGCGATCGTGCTGGCGGCGGTGGTGTACTTTGTGCCGGTGCTGCAGAAGGCGCTGGGCATGACGTGGTTGATGTCGAAGTTACCGCAGGGCGGCATGCTGGCCTCGGTGGCAGAGGCGACGACGGCTTATCGCGATCACAAATCGGCGGTGGTTGGCGCAGTGTCTTTGGGTGTGGTGGTGCACGTGTTAATCGTCAGCACGGCAATCCTCACCGGCTGGGCGTTGGGCATTACCACGCCAGTGGTGAAGATGGTGGCGCTGCTGCCGTTGGTGATGATGGCCGGCTCGCTGCCGCTCAGCTTCATGGGGTTGGGCGTGATGGAACCCACCGGCATGGCGCTGTTCGGCGATGGCACGGCGGCGCTGAATAATCAGATCGTGGTGATGCTGGTGCTCATCCGCCTGTACCAGGTGCTGTACAGCGCGATCGGTGCATTGTTCCTGATGCGCGGCAAACTGGATCTGGAAGATGAATCAGATGAAGCGGCGGGGTGATCTTCGGTTAATCGATCACGCCTTTCTTTTTGAGTTGCTTCAACACCCCGGGAAGTTTCTGCAGGGCGAAGTGCTGGCGCACGGCCACGCGACCTTCAAACGCTGGCACACCGGCCCACGTTTCACCATCGGGCACGTGGGTATCGATCATGCCGGACCCGCCGGCCAACGTCACCCCGGTGCCGATGAGGGCGTTATCACGGATGCGGCAACCCCCGCCGATCACGGTGCCATCGCCGATGGTGGTCGATCCGCCCACCGCACAGCAGCCGGCAATGATCACACAACGCCCGATGCGGCAGTTGTGCCCGATCTGCACGAGGTTATCGATCTTCGTGCCATCGCCGATGGTGGTGGCGCTGAACTTGGCACGGTCCACGCAGGAGTTGGCGCCGATCTCAACCTGGTGGCCAATCTTCACCGTGCCGATCTGCGGGATGCGAAGAATGCCCTTGCCATCCGGTGCGGGAACGAAGCTGAACCCATCGGCCCCGATGACCGCATTGCAGTGCAGCGTGCAGCCGGAGCCGATTTCGCAGCGCTCGCGCACGACGGCGCCGCTCCACAACACGCTGCCTGCGCCAATGACCACATCATCGAACAGCGTCACGTTCGCATGCAGTACCACGCCGGGTTCCAGTTTGACCCGTGCACCCACCACACAGCCGGGGCCGATGCACACATCATCGGCAAGCTGCGCCGATTCATCGATGATGGCGGTGGGATGCACGCCTTGCGGTGGCGTGGTCTGCGGTGGCGCGAAGGCATCAAGCACGTGAGCCTGCGCCACTTCGATGCTGTTGACTTCGATCAGCGCACGACCTTCACCCGGTTCCAGGTCAAGGTCTTTCGCGATGAGCGCTGCCGTTGCCTGGCAGTCGTCCCACAGGCGGGCGCGCTTGGCATCGGTGATGAATGTGATCTGACCCGGTTGTGCCTGGTCCATCGCTTCAAAAGCGGAGACGGTCAGGTCACCCGGGCCGATCAAACGTCCACCGGTGCATTCGGCGATTTCGGCGGTGGTCAAAGCCATGGTTTTGGCGGGGGCGATCAGCTGCCGGCCGCGTTATTGAACTCGTTGTTCATCTTCTGGGTGATCTGATCGGTGATGTCCAGATCGGGTGCGGAATACAGAAGCTTGCGCACCTGGATGAGGGCAGCCACCTGCTGCTGGTTGGCGCCGCGCATTTCGGGGGTGCGATCTTTGAACAGCACCAGGTCGTAACGTTGGGCTTTGGCCACGCGCTCAACCATGCCGAGAATCTTGCGGTAGAGGCCTTCGGTTTGAACGGCCTTTTCGCGCTCGATCTGGCGACGACGGAATTCCAGTTCGACCTGCAGACCGATCAGCATTTGCTCAACCTGGGCCTGGGTCTGCTTGTATTCCTTGGAATCCTGCGGCAGCACATCGAGTTCGCCCTGCTTGGTCTGGACGGCTTTGCGCTGGCCCTGTTCCCACTTCTGCAGACTGTTGATGCGGCTGGTGAGGTCGGCCTTGACGGAGGTCTGTTCATCGAGGGCTTCAAATACTTTTTCGACATCAACGACGGCGATGGCCACCGGACGGGCACCGCTGCGGGCCTGGGCCTGGACCTGCGCGACAGACAGCGCGGTCATCACAAAGCCGGCCACGAGCGTGAGGGTCAATAGGGAACGATGCATGGGCGAATCTCCTTGATTGGCTCTGTGCGTCAGAGCGTAGGCTTCATACGAAAGGGCGAAGGGCACGGTTCGCCGGGATGAGAGTCTAGCGGGCAAAGCGTCAGAACGGCAACGCGATCGAGAAACTAAACACGCGTGTGTCGTCGCCTTCTTCCTTGGCGATGGGAACGGCGAAATCAAACGCAAACGGCGCCTGGCCCAACATGGGCACATTCAGGCGAATACCCGCACCCACCGCGGCGCGATACTGATCCAGGTTCATCGTGCGATCCACCGTACCGCTATCGATAAACAACACACCACGAATAATATCCTGATACTGGCCACCGCCACCGGGGCTTGACCAAATGGGGAAGTTATATTCCGCACCGGCGAGGAACATGAAA
This sequence comes from Phycisphaeraceae bacterium, assembly GCA_028277685.1. GTDB lineage: Bacteria > Planctomycetota > Phycisphaerae > Phycisphaerales > Zrk34 > JANQFT01. The sequence goes on along the minus strand of JANQFT010000390.1, from coordinate 9,877 downwards.
TCGCCACCGACCGGATCACTGCCTTGCGTGATGGTGCCCCCGTTGTTCACCTGACCGCGCGGGCCGATGCCGCGGAAGTTAAACCCACGGAATGAGTTGTGCCCACCGGCGTACAATCGTTCGAAAATCGGTGCCCGGCCGGAACCAAAGACGTAACCGATGGTGGATTTGAATCGCAACGTGGTTTTGCGGCCGAAGAAGTCTTCGTCCATCAACCAGTACTTCACGTAACCGGCTGAGATCACGTTGAATTCAAAGTCGTTGGTCACGTTGCCGAACCGTTGCAGGTTCATGTCGATGCGCGACCCGCCGTAGGCCAGCAGGCTGCGATCGATCCGCAGGGCCGACCGCGTCACGCTGAATCCGAATGAATCCAACGCGTTCTGGCCCTGCACGGCAAACACATCAATGGGCGAGCTTGCATCCACATCGCGAATGTTGATGCTCTCATAGCGAAAGCTCACCGCGGCGCTCCAGATATCGCCAAAGCGTTTACCCAGCGCCAGGTTGCCGCCGTACCGATCTTCGTCATAGTCGCCTTCATCGGAGAAGTCGCGCTGACGTACGAAGAAGTTGGTGCTCAGAAAATAGTCGCTGTCGTTGATGTTCGGCTCGCTGAACGACACGCTGTAGTTGCTGACATCCGTGCCAAGCTGCAATGAAATGCCGAACGACTGACCTGCACCACGGAACGCCTGCCCGGTCAAAACTTCGCCGATGCTTTCCGGCCAATCGGTGATGTCGAAGTTGCGCTGTTTCAGGTCGATTCCACCGAACGGACCGGAGTCGCTGCTGATGCCCGCCCCCAGACTGATCGAACCGGTGCGCGCTTCTTTCACTTCCACCAGGGCATCGCGCACATCGTCTTCCGGGTCGCCCTGCACGGTGATTTTCGCTTGGGAAAACAAGGACGATTGGCCGATACGGCGTTCGGATTGCTCGATACCAGGCCGATCGAACGGGCGTCCCGGTTCCAGGCCGCGCAGTTCGCGTCGCACCACTTTGTCCTGCGTCACACGGTTGCCGCGCACGATCACATCGCCCACCACATAACGTTTGCCTTCGGTGATATGTACAGTCAGGTCGACGCGGGGGCCATCTTCGGCGAACGTGCGGACCACGTTGATCTGGGTGGTGCCGTTTTCGTTGTTGCCTCGCCTGGGGTCGGCCGCCTGCAGGTAACCGAGTCGGCCGTACAGGTTCATCAGCGATTCGCGCGATTTACCCACTGCTTTCGATGAATATACCGCACCAGCCTTTAAGGGCATCGCGTCGAGCATTTGTGCTTCACCGAATACGCCCTTGCCCCGCACCTTGAAATCGATGGTGCCGACTTTGTACTGCACGCCCTCGTCGATCACGAAAACCACGTTGGCGTTCTTCTGATCTTCACTCAGTTCGATACGGCGACCCACACGGGCATCCAGGTAACCGCGCTCCTGGTAGAACTCACGCAGACGGCCAAGGTCCTGGTCGAGTTGTTCTTTCGACAACTGGCCCTTGGCGAAAATGAACACGTACTTCTCGGTGGCGATTTTGCTTTGAAGTTGTTTGCGGGTGTAGGTGTTGTTGCCCTTGAACTTCACATCACGGACTTTCACGCGCGGTCCTTCACGCACGCGATAGACCAGCACGTGCGATTCTGAGAGCGTTTCGTCATCCACCGCCACGTCCGCCAGGAAGTAGCCTGCTTTGTGGTAAGCCTGAATGATCTGCTGCTTGCCGCGCTTGATCAGGAAGGCGTCTTCGGGATCTCCGGCGCGCAGCAGTACCTTCGGCAGCAGGTCTTCATCAGCCAGGGATTTGTTACCCACCACCTGCACATCTTCCAGCAGGGCCTGCTCAGCCACCACGTACACCACGTTCACCGTGCCATCGGCGTTTTGAGAGGCATCCACACGCACCGTGGAAAAGCGGCCAAGGCGGGTCACGTTCTGGATATCTTTGGCGACGAGGGTGGCATCGTAGGGTTGGCCGGCTTTGGTGCGAATCTGATTCATCACCAGTGTCTGACTGACGCGCTTGAGGCCTTCAATGGTCACCTTCGCAACCGGACGACCGTTCAGGTCGATTCCCTGGCCCAGCATCACCCCAATCACGCAGGGCAGGACCAGCCAGCAGATCCAACGGCTGTATCTCACAGGGCAGCTCCCAAAGGGGAAGACGAGACGAATGGATAACCATTCTCCACCTGATCAAAACGCACTGGCGCAGTGCCGGTGCGATAATCCGCCAGTGTAAGGCCCTGCGGCAGGTTGAACAAGCGGGGAGGGCGAGGGCACAGGTCACAGTTATCAGGGCACAAGACATCACGACTTGTGTTAATTCACGGCTCTTTCTGTGCACCGTGCCCTGTTCCCTGTCCACTACCATTCATTGACCCTTTCCGGGGGCGCGAGTAGGCTGTTTCCCTGATTCAACAGCCGTTTGTCGTTCGCGGAGAGCATCGTCTTGGCATTTACGCTGGCTGAGCTTGCCACCGTCATCGGAGCAGACCTGCACTGCGCGCCGGGCGATGATGCCCAGCGCACCATCACCGGCTGCGCCCGCCTGGAAGATGCCGGTCCCAACGAGGTTTCCTTCCTGGCCAACCCCAAGTACGCCAGCCAACTTGAAACCACCGACGCCGCGGCGGTCATCCTTTCTCCGAATGTCGAATGTGATGGCAAAACCCTGCTCACCGCGAAGGATCCCTACTTCGCGTTCCGAAAGGCCATGGTGGAACTGCACGGCTGGCGCAAACATCCGGATGTGACGGATGGCCCGATCAGCACCATGGCTGTCATCGATCCCACGGTGAAACTGGGTGAAGGTACGGTGGTGCATCCTTATGCCGTGATCAGCGCCGGCGTGGAACTTGGCAAAAACTGTGTGGTCTACCCGCACACCTTCATCGGACCGGACTGCAAAATCGGTGACGACTGTATCCTTTATCCCAACGTGGTCGTTTACGATGGCTGTGTGCTGGGTAACCGCGTGATTCTGCATGCCGGCACAGTGCTCGGGCAGGATGGCTTCGGCTACGCCACGCGCGAGGGGCAGCATCACAAGGTGCCGCAGACGGGTAACGTGGTGGTGGAAGATGATGTGGAAATGGGCGCCAACTGCGCAGTGGATCGTGCCACCCTGGGCAGCACCATCATTGCTGCGGGCACGAAGTTCAGCGATGCGGTGACCATCGGCCACGGCAGTCACGTAGGCAAACACAACCTGTTCGTGGGTCAGGTTGGTTTGGCCGGCAGCGTGAACACGGGCGACTACGTGGCCATGGGCGGCAAGGTGGGCGTGGCGGGACACCTGAACATCGGCAGCCACGTGCAACTGGCCGCCACCAGTGGGGTGATGAACGACATTCCCGATGGCGAAACCTGGGGCGGGGCACCGGCCATGCCGCTCAGCCAGGCCAAACGCGTGCACCTGCATTCGATCCGCCTGCCCAACCTGGTGGCCCGGATCAAGAAGATCGAACGCGACCTCGAGCAAAGCCGTAGCGATGATGACGGCTCTACCGATCAATCCTGATTCTGCCCGCGTCGAGTGGCGTTTTTCCCCACAACTTTGCACATTTTCCCGGGGTATATCCGACATTATTCCAGTACGCGGTGTGGTTGTTGCCGCAGCAGGAATATCAGCGGTAGGGAGCATGTGGCGACGCAACATGGGAGTGAACGACGTGGCCCACAAAAGTATCGGGAAGTTGCTGATTGAACGCGGTGTGCTGTCGATCGACCAGGTGCGACAGGTGCTCACCGAACAGGAAGGCACCCATGCCCCGTTCGGTAAAATCGCGACCGAGACATTTGGTGTCGACGAACAGGACATCTGGCAGGCATGGGGTGAACAGATGGCCCATCACTGTCCACGAGTCGACCTGGTCGTCGAACCACGTCAAACCGGCGTGTTGAACCTGCTTAAACCGGAGACGGCCTGGCACCATCAACTGCTGCCGTTACGCCGCGAAGAAGAACAACTCGTCTGCGCCACCACGGGGGAGAACCTGCCCAAAGCCATCCACTACGCGCGGGAAGAGCTGGATACGTCCGTTCGCTTCGTACTGGCCGAACGGCAACAACTCGAACAGTACCTGATGACCTGTTACCCCAAGTAAATCAGGATTGGCTCTGCGTTCTCTGCGATCTCTGCGGTAAGATTCCTTCATGCAACTGATCATGCCGAATGGGCAAGTCCTCGCCCTTGATCGGCCACGCATCATGGGTGTGTTGAACGTCACGCCGGACAGCTTCTCCGACGGCGGATGCTACGACGATGTTTCGTCAGCCGTGCAGCAGGCAGCCACCATGCTGCGCGATGGGGCGGACATCATTGATGTGGGTGGTGAATCCACTCGGCCTGGCGCATCGCGCATCGATGTGGATGAACAGATCGCGCGCACCCGACCAGTAATCGAAGCGATCATGGCCGACCTGCGTACACCGGCAGGGAACAAGCCAATCATCAGCATCGATACGACTCGTCGGGCTGTGGCCGAAGCCGCGCTCAATGCGGGCGCGAGCATCATCAACGATGTGTCGGCCGGGCGGGAAGACCATGGTTTACTCTCGTTTGCTGCCGATCGCCGCTGCCCCATCATCCTCATGCACATGCAGGGCGAGCCGGCCACGATGCAGGCGAATCCCACTTACGAAAACGTGGTCACCGAAGTACGTGATTTTCTACTGGAGCGCGCGACTGTTGCCGAATCGCACGGCATCACACGATCGCAAATCATCCTCGACCCCGGCATCGGCTTCGGCAAATCCACCGAACATAACCTGCAATTGATGGCCCACCTGAATCGCTTTGTGCAAACCGGTTACCCGGTGTCACTGGGCGCCTCGCGCAAGCGATTCATTGGTGAAATCACCGGCATTAAGGATGCCGCTCAGCGCGATGCAGGTACCGCAGCCGTCACCGCGCTGGGCGTGACTGCGGGTGTTCACATCATCCGCGTACACAATGTACAAATGAATCGACAGGCCGCGGATGTGGCATGGGTTGTTTGGGATCTACATCACGAAGGGCGATAAGACATGAAGGCACTAAGTAAATGCTTGTCTTTGTGGCTTGGTGTCTTAGCGCCCTTCGTGATGCCCCTGTACAGAGGATGTAACCTTCGCGGGATTCACGTGTCTTGATAGATAGAACAGTGAAACCTAGAATTGCCTCGGTGACGGGATTACGCAGAAACTTACCGCAAACAGAAGGAGGCCGACCATGGCCAGCGAAGCGGTTCTTGAACTGACAGATGACAATTTCGAAGCTGAAGTCCTCAACAGTGATGTGCCCGTGCTTGTCGATTTCTGGGCCGAGTGGTGCATGCCCTGCCGCATGCTGGCACCCATCGTCGATGAACTGGCCGATGAGTTCGCCGGCAAGGTGAAGGTCGGCAAGGTCGATACCGATGCCAACCGCGATGTGACCGTCAAATACGGCATCAACGCGATTCCCACCATCATCCTGTTCAACGGTGGCGAAGTGAGCCAGAAGTTCGTCGGCATGACCAGCAAAGACGACATGGCCGCCGCGCTGAACGAAGCTGCCGGTTGATCGCCATTTAATACTGAAAAAAGATCAAAGCCCACGCATGGTTATGCGTGGGCTTTTTCATGCGTTCACACTCACCTGAACCAGCGTGGGTTTGCACAGCGCTTCAAATTCGTGACGGAACTTTTCGATCGCCGTCTTCACTGCCCAGTTGGTGCCGTCGGCCAGACCGCAGATGGTGGTGCCGGGCATCGCGCCCATGCTGCGGGCGAGTTCGTCCATCAAGTCGATGTCTTTGAACGCACCTTCACCGCGCTCGATGCGGCAGAGCATCTGATACAACCAACCACTACCCTCACGGCACGGCGTACACTGACCGCAGCTTTCACGCGCGAAGAATCGCACGATGTTCCGCGTCATCGAGACGATGGATGTGTCTTCATCCATCACGATTACACCCGCCGTACCAAGGCCCAGCACGCCGTAGCGACGCCCGATATCGAAATCGAGTTCTGCATCGTATTGGTCGGGTGTGAGAAAACCCATCGACACGCCGCCGGGGATGGCGCTTTTGAATTTCTTCCCGTTGCGCATGCCGCCGCAATGGTTCTCGATGAGTTCACTCATCTTGATGCCGAGGTGTTCTTCGTACACGCCAGGCCTGTTCAGGTGGCCCGACATGCCGAATAACTTCGGGCCATACGAGCCGGGCACGTTCTCGCCCATGGTGGAAGCGCGGCCCATCGTTTTGAACCAACCCGCACCGTGTTCCACGATCGGCCCCAGGCATGCAAGTGTTTCCACGTTGTTGATCACCGTCGGTCGACCGAACGCACCCGCCACCGCCGGGAAGGGTGGCTTCACCCGTGGCCAACCGCGCTTGCCTTCCAACGATTCAAGCAACGCCGTCTCTTCACCACAGATGTACGCCCCCGCACCGCGATGCACATAGCAGTTCGGTGTGCGATCATTGATCTTTCCGCAGATCGAGTTTTCACCAAAGATGTTGTTTGCATACGCTTCCGCGATCGCCTGCTCGAGTACTTTCGCCTGCAGGTGATACTCACCGCGGATGTAGATGTAAGCCGTGTCGAGCTGGCACGTGTGCATGCAGATGGCGATGCCTTCTAAAAGGATGTGCGGATCGCACTCCATCAGCAGACGATCTTTGAACGTGCCGGGTTCCGATTCATCCGCGTTCACTGCAAGATAACGAGGCTCACCATCCGGCGGCGGCATGAACGACCACTTCATCCCGCAACTGAAACCGGCACCACCGCGCCCGCGCAATTGTGATTCCTTCACCAGGTCAACCAGTTCGGCCGGCTGTGCTTCGAGCGCTTTGCGCAAACCAACGTAGCCCCCGGTCGCCACGTATTGATCGTACGTAACAACCTGACGGTCTTTCACATCACCCCACGGCGGTGTGGGAATACGTTTGAGCAGGATGGGGTTTTCTAAAGTCATCAGACTATTGATCCCGGCCCTTCGGGCCGTCGCTAAACTCAATTTCCTCTATCGTTGTGCGACGTAATGTGACGTTGCCACGTTGTTCTTCTTCAATCGTGCGTTTCACCTGATGCTTTTGCGGCGTATCGACAGGTTTGACCACGTGATGAATGATCAACCCGAACTCGCGGCAAAGTTTGGTGAAGATTCCCATGGTTGTTCTTCCAAAGCCCACGCATCGCCATGCGTGGGCTTTACTCCCGATTACTTCAGCGCATCAATCTCTGCTTCCAGATGCTCCCAGGTCACACATTCGTACAACGTTTCGTTGAGCAACACCGCGGGGGCGCCACCACAGGCACCGAGGCATTCCAATGCGACTAGCGTGTAACGACCATCTTCTGTCGTTTCGCCGTGTTCGATGCCAAGTTTCTCGATGCACTTATCGAGCAGATTTTCATGCCCACACAGTTCACATGCGATCGACTGGCATATCTGAATCAGGTGCCGGCCCTTCGGCTTGAGGTAATACTCTTCGTAGAACGTGGCGGTGTCTAAAACCTCCGCGGGCGCGATGTCGAGAAACGTTGCTGCTTCATCGAGCGCTTGTGGGGGAATCCAACCATACGTGTGTTGAATCTCGTGAAGTGTCGGGAGCAGAGCGGCGCGCTTCGTGGGAAAGCGCGGCAACACATCCGCTTCGAGCTTCGTCTTCATTGCATCGGTGAGAAACGGCTCATCCCGACGCTCGATCGGTTCATGTGCGGTGTTTTTCGTGATCCAGGCCATCGATACTCTTTTCTTAACTCACAAACGGGCTGAGCATCATGATAATGCCCGACCATGTTGTCGGCCCGCCTGCCGCCGCGGCTGGCATGATCACCAGTAAACTGCCCAATCCCAGTGCACCCAATGTCATCTGACATCTCCTAACGATCCAATTCCGCCGCGATGATATTCAAGCTGCCAAGAATCGCCACCGCATCAGAAATCTGGTGACCTTCCAACATCAACCCGAATGTTTGGTAGTTGATGAAAGACGGAGGCCGACAACGTGCGCGCCATGCACGAGGTCCGCCATCACTGACGATGTAAAAACCAAGTTCGCCATTTGCGCTTTCATTGGAGCCGTAAGTTTCAGCGATGGGTGCCTTCCAACCCCGGTTGGTCATGATGAGTTCGAAGTGCTGGATCAGTCCTTCGATGGAGCCATATACCGCATCCTTACCAGGCTTGGTCATCTTTTTATCCACGAACACATCGACGGAACCTTCGGGAATGCTATCGATGAGTTGGTGGATGATGCTGATCGACTGCTTCATCTCTTCCAAGCGAACACGGTAACGGGCGTAAACATCGCCATCGTGCATCAGCGGCACTTTGAATTCAACGGGAGCTGCGCCTTGGCCATCCCAGTTTTCTGCGTAGCACAGATAAGGTTCATCTTTACGGAGGTCGCGTTTTACACCGGAGGCGCGGGCGACAGGGCCACTGAGGCTCCAGGCGATGGCCTGGTCGTGATCAATGGTGCCGATGCCCACCGTGCGCTCAATGAAGATGCGATTGCGGTTAAGCAGGCCTTCAAGGTCAGTGATCGCTGCGGGAAGCTTCTCATTCACGAACGACTTCACCATGCGCTTAAAGACTGCTTCATCCGGCAAATCATGCATTAGCCCACCCACACGCGTCCAGTCGCTGTGGAAGCGTTGGCCGGACAGGTATTCACAGATGTCGTAGATCTCTTCACGTTCATTAAAGCCGTACAAAAATGCAGTGAAAGCGCCGAGATCAAGCGCTGCTGCACCCACGCTGAGTAGATGATCCTGAATGCGCGCCAGTTCCGCCACAATGGTGCGCAGCACTTTGCAGCGCGGTGTCAACTCAATCCCAAACAACTTCTCAACCGTGTGATGCCAAGCGATATCGTTGGCCATCGGCGAAACATAATTCATTCGGCTGGTGGTACACACGTACTGGTTGTAATCGTGATGTTCCGCCAGCTTCTCAAAACCTGAATGTAGATAACCCAGATGTGGTATCGCGCGAACCACGCGCTCACCATCCAGCTTCATCACCACACGCAACGTGGTGTGCGTGGCAGGATGCTGAGGTCCGAAATTGAGGGTCCATTGATCCCCATCTTGCACACCCTCGTCAAGATAGGGTGTGGTGTCGGTATCAACTTCAATTGGCTGAAGCTCGTAAGGCATGACAGACACAATCCTTGCAGTGGCCCACAACCCTGTGGTGTTTGTCCGAAAGTATAGGTCGCGCTACCGACGACGTCGAGGTTGTTCACAATACCAGCGGCGGGTTGCCTTCTTGTCTGGAGTAAAGATGGTTATAGGGATTCCTCCTCGTAGTAATGCCTGTCGGAATGTGGTCTTTACCAATAAGGAAGGTAATAAAGGCTGAATTTTATGACTGTTACAGCACGTTGAACGATGTGTGTAACCTGTCATCTCAGCGTCGGTAACTGGCGATGCGTGTCGGCATGTCGTTGGTCATCTTTGCCTGCGGATGGTTTGATGTTATCAACTGGCCGGTGGCTTTCTTCTTGGCTGTGGTTCATCATCAGGTTATCCACACCGTTTCCCAAGCTGGGAGAGTGTTTTCGTCAGGCTTCGGGCTGGACCAGACGTGAGTCAAGTTGGCCCACTTCCACTGCGAAGGTGTTGTCCTCGTTCACCCGGTCGCTGATGGTGCGGATGGCGTGCATCACGGTGGTGTGATCGCGCCCGCCGAAGTAGCCGCCGATTTCTTCCAGGCTGTAGCCGGTACGTTTGCGGGCGAGGTACATGCAGACCTGTCGTGGAATGGTAATCGAACGGTGCCGCCGCTTGGATTGCAGGTCGCTGAGTTTTACGCCGTAGTAGTCGGTTACCGCATCGATGATGGGTTGAATCGACATCTGTCGTGCGCTGGATTGAGGTTGAGTATCGCC
>JANQFT010000357.1 GCA_028277685.1 Phycisphaeraceae bacterium | reverse complement strand
CTGACACGCCGCGTCGTGGCGAATTCACTCATCCGAAAGTTCAGTATCTTCTTCGCCGGTGGGGGTGAGAATGCCTCGAGGTTTGCCATCTACTTTCCTGATCGCAATGGCAAACTGCACGGCGGTTCCAGCGACAGCCACAACGTGTTCGATTGTCGTTATGCCATTGCCAGCCCGCGCCTCGACGCCATCGCCTATTATAACATGGTCAACGGTATTCGCGATAAGAAGTTCGTGGCTGAGCGCATTTACGATAACGGTGTTGAAGCGTATCTGTTCCGTAATCATGCGGGCGAGTGCCTGCAGGTACTGTGGGCTGATCGGGGCGATACCGATGTATATATTCCATTACCCGATGTCGATGCTGTGACGGTTAAGAGCATCGATGGCGATGTGATACAACTCAACGCCGCCGGCGATGGCATCACCGTGCGTGTGGGTGCGGATGCGCTGTTGTTAGAATACGCCAACGGCTCGGCAACATTACCCGATCAACTTGCTGAACCGCAGATTGCATTCGTGCAATCTGCTGACCGCGCTATCGCGGGTAGTTCGCAGATCATCAAGGTAAAGGCAACAGGTGAGGTCAAATTGATCGCACCACCCAAGTGGCAGGTGAGCAGCACGCCGTCAGCTTCCGCAATGCATACGTTCAACCTGGTGGTTCCCAAGCAGACGGATGGACGCATTGCGCCGTTGACGATCGTGCAGTCAGACAGTCAAGGCCGTGCCCGTGGTGCAGTTCGCATGCTGGTACCGATCGAGCGTCAACTTGCTGCCTCGCTGGTACCACGACCTGCCAATCAATCCGGCAAACCGGGCGTGCGCCTTTCGCTGAAAAATTACTCCAATACTGATCAGCAAGTCACTTGGGATGTGTCGTTGGATGGTGCAGTGGTTATGCGCAGTGGTAAGTTAGGCTTGTCGTCCATTGAACCGACTTCTGCGCAGCTATCGTCGGTTCACGAGCAGGCCTCAGAGTTAAGTATCCCTGCCGGCGCATCCAAACATATTGATCTGGCTATCAATGAGGCGGACTTGACATCGCTGTATCGTCTGCGAAGCACGGTGAGTGCGGCAAACGGCACGACGCTGACACAACATCGATGGATGGGCGGTTTTTCTGCTGTTACCCGTAACCGCGGCAAAATCAACATTGATGGAAAACTGGATGAACCAGCGTGGCAAGATGCGGCTGTGTTCGACGTCAAGCGTGAGAGCCAGATGCGTATCCTGAAGAAGGTGGATGGCGATACGTGGTCCGGCCCGAACGACCTGTCTGGAAAGGTGCGTTTGTTGTGGGATGAAAAGCATCTGTACCTGGCGGTGGATGTCACGGATGATGTGCACCGCAGTTCCGAGCCGGGCAATCCTGTGTGGCGGCAGGATGGTCTGCAGTTCCTGTTCGCGCCCGGCCGTGCTGATCCCAGCATTTCCGGTAAGACAGAATTCGGCCTGGGCCAAACCGCTGATGGCCCCAAGGCCTATTGCTACCTCACCAGCGATCCCGCCATGAAGACAGGCCCAGCCCCGGACATTGCGGTGGCGATCACACCAAATCAACGCGGTGAAGGTGGGCGACTTTATGAAGTGGCCATTCCCTGGCCGCGCCTCAAACCGTTTCAGCCCAAGACAGGTGCGAACATTGGGCTGACCATCGCTTTCAACGAAGATGATGGCGTGGGGCGTTACAGCTATCTGTCCTGGTTTGGCGACCTGCAGACCAAGCAAATCGATGGCACAGGTGATTTGATCCTGATCGATGAATGATCAAGCCATGTGTTCCCACACGGCACTTGCAATTGTCCCGCGTGCGCGATTCGTTGTTTGCATGAACTGGTCATGCGTTGGTCCGTGGTATTCCGGCATGCTGGTGCGATTGGTGAGGACCACGATGAATCGATCCGCTGGCGGGTCAACCCACAACGTGTGACCGTTCCATCCGCCATGCCCGACTGAATCCGGTGAGGCCGTGGCCGGACGCAGGTCGGGGGCTTTCGGTGAGTTGCAGTCCCACATCACGGCTCGATCAACACCGCATGCATTGCTCACACGCGAAAACATCCACTGCACCCCACGTTGCGTGAGGGACCAGCCAACCGATTGTCCGTGATAGGTGGCTAACAGGGCGGATGCATACCGACCGACATCGATTGCTGAACCAAACATGCCCGCGTTTCCCAGTGGCCAGCCGACTGCTCGGGCTGGTTCGTCGGCAATCTGCCCCGGTTGAATGGATGGTCGTGTGGGCACGATGTTGTCTGTATGTTCGATCGGGCCGAATCGTAACCCATCGAGCTTAAGTGGGCCCGTGATATGTGTGTCGATGATCTGATTCAAACGAATGCCTGTGGTCGCCTCCGCGATCATGCCGACCAGCACCGCGTTGATGCAGGCGTAGTCGAAATGTAACTGCTCCTGATGTGGCACTTGATCAAGCCAGTCGGTAAATGCTGCTTCACCTTGCAGGTCACGTTTCGGTTTTCGGTTGGTTAATCCCGATGTGTGAGTCACCAGTTGACGCAACGATAGGCCATGCAAGGTTACTGGTGTTTTGGATGACAGCCAGTCTCCAAGGTATGCGTCCAGTGCGATGGCGTCCGCTTGCCAGACCAGCGTCAGTGCCGGTGCTGTTGCGATGACCTTGGTCAGGCTGGCCAGGTCGAAGCGGTCGTCTTCGCGTAAATCACGCGCATCGGTGTGCGATGTAATTTTGCCGGTTACGATTGATCCTTCTATGCCATCACCCGTTCCCCAAACCACCGCAGCACAACCCCAGTAACCATTCTGTCCGAATTCATGCAAAAGCCCGGACACGCTTGATGAAATGTTGGTTTGGCGACTCGACATCATGGTCTCCCTGAGATTCGCCATGCTATCGTATTCGCCAAGGCCATGCGTAACCGTTTTGCGTCAATGGATGTTGCGTTTTTGCCCGGAGGTAAATCTTTCTTCGCGAACGCAATCGCATCGGCAGATGTCGTGGCATCACTCAGTAGAATACTGCCGGCTTGAATGCGACGGAGTGATTGTCATCGATTTGTCAGTCATCCATTTTCTGGTGCTCTTTGGTGCAGCGCTGTTCGCCGGCTTGGTTGATTCCATCGCCGGTGGTGGGGGCATTATCACGGTGCCGGCCTTGCTTGCGGTTGGGGTACCGCCGCACATGGCGTTGGGAACCAACAAGCTGCAGTCCAGCTTCGGGGCGCTCACCGCGGCCCTGAACTATCGGCGCGGGGCCATGGTTCGGTTTCGTGACTTGTGGCTTGGGCTGATTATCACCGCCATCGGTGCGTTCATTGGCACGCGCACCATCCAGGCCATGTCGGCTGAAGTATTGACTTATGTGATGCCCGCCCTGTTGGTGGGCATCTTTATCTATGTGCTGATCAATCCCAAAGTAGGGACTGAAGCCCGACAGGCACGCATGAAAAAGAGTGTTTTCTATCTGATCTTTGGCTTGGTAATCGGCGGATACGATGGTTTCTTCGGTCCGGGTACCGGTTCGTTGTGGACGATGGCGTTTGTCGTGTGGATGGGACTTGATCTGCGCAAAGCGACCGCCCACACCAAGTTGCTGAACTTCACCAGTAACGTAGTGGGGCTGACGACATTCTTTGCTGGCGGACACGTGTTGGTGTGGGTGGGCCTGACCATGGGCGCTGGGCAAGTCATCGGGGCGCTGATCGGTTCTCACCTGGTGTTGTCACGTGGGGTGAAACTGGTGCGCGTGTTGTTTCTCATCGTGACTGGTGCGACGATTGTCAGGTTGATCTGGCAGTTGTTTTAAGGACAGAAGCTGCGGTACGCCAACGCCGCCTGCGGTGAAGTCAACCAGCAGACGGCGCGAGCGTTCGGTTGTGATATGGCAATGGCATTCTCTGCGTCTTTGCCGGCAAACACCATCGAACCGATCATTCGGTTGGCGGATGCAGTTGACTCATGGGCACGACCTGTGTGAACTGGCTGTCGCTGGACCAGACCAGGCTGATGTTCTGCCCATAGAACTGCGTCGAGACATACTCCACCGTAATCTTGTGTTTCTTGCCTTTGGTCAACGGCACCATTGCGTATTGTGCGCCCTTGCCATGTTGACCGCGACGTCCCTTTGCCTTTGCGCCGACATTTCTGAAATTGACCACCTGCTGGTCATCAATCCACACCCGCGTGGCAGAGTACGTTGAGGCTTTGGCCGTGATCTTGTACGTCTCGGTGAACAGGGGTTCAATGTAGCCCGTCCATCGTGCGGACCAGCCTTTCTTCGTGTCCTGTCCTGCGGCTGGTGCCTTCTTGTGCCAGTCGAATTTCAATTGCTTGTCGTGCCGCGTTCTCAGCAGTTCGTTGAACTCACGACCGGCGAAGTATTCTCCCTTCAAACCTGTGCCGTTACTCGGCGGCGGCATGTCGTCATCACTGATCGCCACGTGAACACGTGGGGATGCGATGTGATAGGCGTGGCTGGGAGCCAGCTCCAGCAGAATGCGTTTCGCCTTCTCTGGCACGCGGTCATCAATACTGTTGATCGTGAACGATGTGGATACTTCACCGGCGGGGATCGTGACTGAATCAGGCACCACGTCATAATCTTCACCAGGAACGGTGTTACCACGCTCGGCGTGCCGCATCTTCAGGCCCATCGTCATGTCCGTGCGCGGTCGCATGGCCACGGTTAACGGCTCGCTCGTATCGCCAGTGCGTTTTAAGGTGATGACAACCTTGCCGTTGTTCTCTGCGAGATACTTTGAAGAACTGGTCATCGCCACATTGGGCACGACCGGGTCGACCGGGTAGAGTTGCGTGGCGGGAACCAAGCCACTGATTTTCCCGGGGCCGTTCCAGGCCAGCCGTACCTTCCCGCGTGCACGGCCATCGCTGCGATATTCGAGTTTGATGTCATACTTCTGTCCGGCGTTCAACTGAATCTGGCCGTTGCGGTAGCGCGCTTTGTTGCGCCAGGCGTCGATGACGAGTCGACCATTGATCATCAGCCGTGTGTCTTCACTTGGCAAACTGAAGCGATACATCCCCGTGCGTTGCGGTTCGATTTTGCCGGCCCAGCGCACACTGAACGCGCCGCTGGTTGGGGGATTTTTTGCGAAGTCGAAATCCACCGTTTCGACGGCGATGCGCAGTTGTTCATGAAATTCGCCCTTGTAGTAAGTCGCGGTCAAGCCCGTGCCTGTCCCTGCGGGCGTGAGAGGAGCGTGTTCTGTTTTCCTGCTTACGGGTGGGGTTGCATCATCGCCGTGATGTCCGGAGTAAAGCGTGTACAACGAACCGCCACCGCGCTTGGGCGAAGCGCCTGGCTTGCGGGTGCGGGTCACGCCGTTGCGTGTTTCCTGCACCATGTGGAATGGTTGACTGCGTGCCACCCATTCACCAACACAGAATGAAATTTCGCTATCCTCGACGATGAACGCACGTTTTTCCGGGAACGATGCTTTGTTCGCATAGATCAAACCGCCG
>JANQFT010000264.1 GCA_028277685.1 Phycisphaeraceae bacterium | reverse complement strand
TGGTACACTGCCCACGGCTGGTCACATCCGCCGGTAAGGAGTCTGTCCCATGGTTGCGATGATTCTGCGTGGGTTGTTCATCCTGACAACCGCCGCGGTGGCGGGCATCTACGCAGCGCGGACATTTGATGCCTCACTAGCCGGTTTTCTGACAACGCTTTTCGTCGCCATCGGCATCGCGCTGATGATCATCCTGATCGACGTGCTGACGCCGCGCAAGAAGTTATCCGCCATATCAGGCCTGTTCCTGGGATTGATCGTCGGCATGCTGGCCACCTACGCCCTGTCGTTCCTGGTGGGATTTGTCCACCTGATGTTTCCCAACATTCCCGATCAGTTGATCGAGGGAACGATCGTGTTCATCGGGGTGATTTGCGTGTTCGGCGCCACCTCGCTGATCATCCAAACGAAGGACGATTTCCGCTTTGTGATTCCTTACGTGGAGTTCGCCAAACAGATTCGCGGCACGCGGCCGATGGTGTTGGACAGCAGCGCGATCATTGATGGGCGCATTCTCGATGTGGCGGACACGCGCATCCTGCAGGGCCTGGTGATCGTACCCAGATTCGTGCTGAATGAGATGCAGACCATTGCCGACTCCAACGACAAGATCAAACGTGCGCGGGGGCGGCGAGGGTTGGACATCGTGGCCAAGCTTCAGAATCATCCGCAGGTGGATGTGGTCATCGAAGATGCGGAAGGCGAAGGCGCGACGGTAGACCAGAAGCTCGTTTCACTTTCAGACGACCTGCACGCCCGACTCATGACCACCGATTACAACCTGAACAAGGTGGCAGAGCTGCGCGGGGTAGATGTGATCAACATCAACGATCTGGCCGGCGCGATGCGGCCGGTGGTGCTTCCCGGTGAGGAACTGAGCGTGCAGATCATCAAGCCGGGCGAGAGTTCCGGCCAAGGCGTGGGCTACATGGATGATGGCACCATGGTGGTGGTGGAACAGGGGCGTGAGTATATCGGCCAAACCATTCCGTTGATCGTTACCAGCATGTTGCAGACCTCGGCAGGTCGAATGATCTTCGGACGCGTGGGGGACAGTGAACCTGATGACAGCGAAACGGCTGACGCCGCCCAAACGCCACCCAATCATGCACAGCGACGGTGAGGCGGCGGGCTTGCTGTGGCTGGGTTGTCCTCGTACGCTGAGCATTCAGTCTTTGAACGGAGCCTGACATGAAATTTCATCATATCGCCCTTGCCTCGTTGGCCATGGTATTGACCGTAGCGCTCGCGCTGGCGCAAGAGAGTACCGACGGCACATCGAAAGCCGGCGATCAATCCGCAGAAGAGGTACTCAGCGAACTGCTGCAACGACGGGCGGAGAATCCGATCATTGCCCCAGCCAAGCCAGTTGCCCCCACCACGGTGGGTCAAAGCGTGGCCGCACCGCTTGGCACCGCGCCTGGCGTGAAGCCAGCACAACTCAAACGTGAAGGCTCGTTCGTCATCATGCGACGTGGTCGATTGATCAAAGGTGAAGGCGGTATGTCGCCGTGGATGTTCGCCTTCGATGCCGACACCAATGGCCTGGCTGATCCCCCCATGTTCCTTTCTCCCTGCCAGGCACTGGAAGACATGGAAACCAACGTGATCGAGCATGGCGATGGCGTGGCGTTCACGGTGAGCGGCCAAGTGTTCGTGTATCGGCAGGCCAACTACTTGCTCGTGACGTTATGGAAACTGACCCCCCGCCGCGGCAACCTGCAACCGTGATTGGCTTAGTCATTGCGTAATGCGGTGATCAACGGCCGCGACAGCGCAAGGCGCGTGGCGATGATGGTCCACCCCACCGCGCTTAGCAGGATCGCCGCAATCGACCACACCACCGTGCCGTAGGGCACCCCTCCCGTCGTGCGCAACATCACTGGCAGCACCGCCACCAACGCGGCAGTGGCTCCCACCATCACTCCGGCGATGGCCAGGTAAAGATGCTCGCGCCGGATCAGTGATCGCAGTTGCGACCGTTCGTAACCCACCGCACGCAGCAACGCTAATTCACCCGAACGTTCAGCCACGTTGCGCATCAACACCACACCCAACCCTGCACTGCCCAGCACCACACCCATCGCCCCCAGCAACAGAAAGATATCCAGGTAAGTGTTCGCCACTTCCGTAAACGATGCCAGCTTCGCGGGCGCGGGCAATACCTCCAGCCCTTCTGCCCCAAGAGCACGCGAGAGATGGGATTGAACCGATGCAGCCTGGTCAGCCGGCGTGTCGATCAACATGATGTGAAAGCCCGCCGTGCCGGGAAAATGATGATCGAACGCCTCACGACTGATGAGCACGCTTCCCTGTAACACCGAGTTCGCCATCATGCCCACGATACGCACCTGGAATGTCTCACCACGCTCATTCTGGTAAGTCAGCACATCACCAACTTGTCTAGCCAAGCCCCACATCAACGTGGCTTCATCCACCACCGCGGGCACGGGTTGCTCTTCATCACGCCAATCAAGCAAGGCCCAGGTAGCATCAACTCCTTCCGACGCATTGAGAAAAGAGAATGCACCGCGTGAAGCAAACTCATTCTGGTCAACCCCCAACAATCGTGGTGACTGAGCGCGGGTGAGGTTAAAGCAACTGGCATCATCGCCCTGGTGGGCACGGAGATTAACGAACCCGATGCTTGAATCAAGCACGCCATCCAATGCATAGCTTGCGCGGCCGCGCGGTGTGTTCAGGTCGTTCAAGATCGGCAAGGTCGACTCGGCATACAACGCAAACCCCCCGGTGCCGGAGAAGCGTTTGTCGGCATCCCGCAACACATCCACCCGATTGGCGCCGATGGCGATGGTCAGAAAAACGCCTGCCGCCATCAGCATCACGGTAGCGGTGCTGCGACCCGACCGGCGCGCCAAGCCATGCACGGCCAACTGTCGCAATGACACCAACGCTCGCGGATCGCGTTGCTGCAAACCCGAAAACACACCCACACACCACTGCCAACCAGCCAGCAGCATCAAAACGCCCGCACCGAAGAAAGCAGCTTCAGGCGGAAGACTGTAAACCCCGCCACGCATCGCCAGACCGATCGCCATCAACAGAAAGATTATGGCCAAGGCAAACGACCAGCGTCTTGGTGCTGAACGCGTGCTGATCCACACACCACCCGCAATCAATCGACTGGACGTTTGCCTGACGTTGCGGTGAGTTGCCCACCACGCCGTCAGCAGTGCACCGGTGAAGATGATCACCTGGCCGACCAGCAACGTGCGCAGTTCGAAGTGATACACCAGGGATGTGGTGTTTACCGCCCCCCGCCATACCGTAACCAACGCCCACAGCAGCAGCTTCGTGTAAACCAGGCCCACCAATCCCCCAATACTCACACCCACCCATGCGACCAATGCCGTTTCCGCCATCAACCATCTGGCTACACGATGGCGATCGCATCCCACCGCACGAAGCAGACCAATCTGCCGCAAGCGTCCTTCGACCATAAACGTGAAGAGCATGGTTGTCAGCAATAGTGCCGCAACAATCAGAAAGAAACTGAACCCCACAAACAGCGGCGCAAAATCCAGCGATTGTGCGACCGAACGATACGCATCCGTCCGCACATCAACGAAGGATAAGCCAAACGATGCCGGGTCCAATTGCGCCTGGAGTTGTGCCGCCACATCATCGAGCGTGTTGCCCCTCAGTTCGTAACGCAAGGCGGTCAGTTCACCAAAGCGACTGCCCCACAATTGTTGGGCTGTTGGCAAGGTCACGAACGCCTTCGGGGTACCACGGTACGCATCCCAGTAGGCTTCATCCTGATCACGGATGCGGTCGTAATCGATGGGCACGCCGGCTTCCCAGTCACGACAATTATCCGCCTCATCCATCCCGGGAAAGCGCGGCATCATGGCTGGATCAATCGCCGCATCCTGCATCGGCAGGATCGATTGCACTGTGAGGTTCACTTCACGTTCCCGCAAAGTTCTGCCCGGGCCAACCTGCCAGTACGCAAGCGTGATCTGATCTCCTTTATCGACGCGCAGATCATCAGCCAACCATTGATTCACGATGACTTGATCAGGTTCAAGATTGCCGATCGAAAGCAGACCGCCGCCCACACCCGCAACAAACGAATAAGGCGTGATGCGATCTTCATGTCGCAGTTCGATGGCGAAGTAGGTGAACACACGCTGCACATCACCCAATGCATTTTGAATTTTCTCGCCCAGCGCATCATCCATGAAGATACGGTCACTGGTGATTTGCGCTGTCGATCGATCTGATAAACGCGCGATCATCAGGCCCACGTCGTCAATCTTCCATGCCTGGCGCAGGGCTGTTTCAGCGCGCCTCACGGCAACACCTTCCGTGGCCCCACCCACCAGCAGCAGATTCGCGCGTGCGGATTGTTCCAACTGCTCATTCAACCAGGCCATCGAAACGAAGATCGTGCGTGGCGAGAGGTGCGAAGCGGTTAACGAGAATGTGCCGAATTGTGATGCGTCCAGAACACCCGCCACCGGTAACCGTGCCGCCACTGTAGCATCGGCATCGCGCGCCAGGGGTGCTTCGCGACTGAACGCACTCGCACGCTCGAAACGAAGCACCACTTCATCACCTGCCGAAACACGCAACTCGTGAGCCAGCCGTTCGTTCAGCAGTACTCCTCCATTCAAGGCAGGCGATGTATTCGCATCGGGGGCAAGCTGAAAGAAGCGATGGTCCACGCCAATAATCTGCACCTGGTTGCGACGTATGGTGCCGTCATCATTTGATGTGGTGCCGCGCAATTGCAGGACCGGCGCGACCTTGGCGTTCAGTTTGGCTGCGATGTCTTCCGCCAGCGCAGCGCGAAACAGACGATCGCCCGTGGGCATGGCCACATCCACCCGGCCGATGCGCTGCTGCGCTGCGGATGACAGACTGAACTCAACACTGTCACCCACCGCCAACGCGCCCACCAGCACAGCCGTCGCCACGCACACACCAAGCATCACCAGCGATTGCGTTCGCCAATGGAACCACGCACTGCGAATGATCAGGCGCAGTACGCTCACGCATGGCCCCCCTCAATAAACTGACCATCACTCAAACTCACCACGCGTTGCATGCGGTCTGCCAGACGTTGGGTGTGAGTGACGACGATCAACGCAGCTTGCTGCTCAGCATGCAATTCGCAAAGCAGATCACCCAGTGCATCTGCCGTGGTGTGATCCAGTGACCCGGTTGGCTCATCCGCCAGAATCAGGTCGGGCTGATTGATCAACGCCCGCGCCACCGCCACCCGCTGGCACTCCCCCCCGCTCAGTTCACCCGGCAGATGCGACAGCCGATCAGACAGTCCCACCCGTTCGAGCAATGTTTCGGCGCGTCCAGTGAATTCATCGGATGAAACCTCGCGCTTCGCCGCCAACGTGGGCACCAGCACATTCTGCAACACGGTGCATTGCGGCAACAGGTGGTGCGACTGAAACACAAACCCGATGCGCCTCTGTCGTAATTGACTTTGTGCCCGATCATTCAACCGACTGACATCATCACCCTCAATGCGCACCAAGCCAGTCGTCGGATGATCCAGCATGCCGATGATATGCAGTAACGTGCTTTTACCCGAACCACTTGGACCAAGGATCGCAAGCGATTGTCCTCGATCCAGGCGTAACGAAACACCGCGCAACACCTCCACCGTATGACCATTGACCGGCTCATAACACTTATGAAGGTTTTCGACCTGCAATAGAGATGTCGCGTCGTTCACAGATCATGCCCCTCGTTGATAGTGATCGTAAGCTCGAGCATATGCATGCATCATGCGGTCAGCCATCGTATCGGCACTGAAATGCTGCTCAACCTTATACCGGGCATCGATCGCCTGTTGCCGCGCTGTCGTCTGATCGGTCAACACATCGCGCAGCGCACTCGCGAGAGCGTCGACATCATTGGGCACAACCAAACGCCCGCCACCGGTCTGCCGAATGATTTGTCCGAACGCACCGTGGTCTGGCTGCACCACCGGCACGCCGCATGCCAGCGCTTCCAGGATAAACATGCCAAACGCCTCGGGCCTTCGCGTCGGCACACTGAGTACCGACAATGACTGACAGAACGCAACCCGCTGCTCTGCCTCAAGATTCGACAGAAAGGTGACATCCGCCAACACACCGGCGCTGGTCAGCTTGCTTCGTACCTGATCGATGAACGGTTGATCATCAGGCGTTTGTCCGCCGGCGATGCATAGCTTCAACGATGCCAGATCCGGCTTACGTTTCAACACCACAAACGCATCCGCCAGCAGGTCAAGTCCCTTATCACGATGCATGCGGGACAGGTAACCAATCACCGGTTCGCGTGGCGCTTGCTCGTCAACCGCATACTGCGACAGATCAATCCCGTTGGGCACGATGGATAATCGATCGTCACCTGCGACAAAACGTTGGCGAGCGACTTCCGCATAATAATCACTGCACGCAATCAGGCCATCCACCTCGCGGCAATGCTGCGCGATGATGCGCTGGGCTTCGTGCATCACATCGTCCGGCAACTCATCAAGAAACTCATCTTCATCCTCTAGCAGGCAGACGATGGCCGCATCAAGATTCTCCCGCAATGAGGGGACGAAACCGGTCAACAGTGCGTTCGACAGCACCACCACATCTGGCGGATCATGCTGCTGCAACCAACCCATCAGACGGTGATACTCCTTGGATTGGTAACCGGATTGCCCCTGCAACATTGACAACATAGTCGCGCCCAGTTCACGGGCGTCGGTCATGCCGCTTCGCCCGGCAACCCAACGCAACAGACGATTGTCATCAAACCAACAATCCACAAACCGCGGCGTGCGACGAAACAATCGCCACTTCTGCTGCAGGTAAACGTTAATACCACCGAAGAAAATGGGCGAGTCTTCAATGATGTCTGCGTTGTTACCCAGCAACGGCAGATACAACGGTACCATGGTTACATCATGCCCTGCTCGGCGCATTGCGCGCACCACCGCGGCATCGCGCATGCAGTTCTGGCAATAGAACGTGTTCGCCGTGCCGGGAATCAACTGCACAATCCGCATGAATCATTCCTCACCGAACGCCCAGACCACGCCGGCCTCATCGCCCACCACAATCAGACCTTCCCCCACCGCCGGTGAACCCGTGATGGGTTGCGCCACATCGTACGACCACCTTAACGCCCCGTCATTCACATCAAGGATGTAGATGGTGCCATCCTGCGAAGCGCAAATCACCTTGTCACCGCAGATCACCGGCGATGCATCCACCGCCCCGCGCGTAGCAAACGTCCACTTAGATTCACCCGACGCACGGCCGATTGCATGCACACGTTTATCGCGCCCACCGATGATCACATGTTGTTCATTCACCGCAGGTGAAGCGTAGAACGGGCGTTTGGCGGTGTAGGTCCAGGTGACGTTGCCATTCACAGCGTCCATGGCCAGCACCTGGTTTTCAAACTGCCCCACATAAATAACACCATCACGAATGGCGGGATTACCTGCAATGTACGCCCCCGCTTCCTGCCGAAACACTTCGTTGCCGGTTGCACCATCGAGAACGTGCACCAGCCCATCACAGCCACCGAAATAAACACGATCCCCCACCACTGCCGGCGCACCGTTGATGTAGCTGTTCGTTTCATCCCGCCATAGTCGTTGCCCGGTGGCAGCATCGATGCAGTGCATCGCATGGTCGTAGCTGCCCACGACGATGCGCAGCGCCCCATTTTCTGCCCGCAGGAAGTTGGCGCTGCCGATGATCTTATCCTCCGCGCGATACTGCCAGGTTCGTTCACCGCTTTTCGCCGCCAGCGCATGGAGGACGCCATCGGCATCTCCGATATACAACGTGCCGTCAACGCACAACGGCGGCGCTTCAATCATGCTGCCGGTGTCATATGTCCACAGGCGTGTGCCATGTTCTGCATCGATGGCGTGCACCTTGCCATCGGCTGACCCGATGTACACCTGGCCATCAACGATGACGGCGGAGGAGGTGATCGAATCTTCGGTTTGGTAACGCCAGCGCACGGTGAGTTTCCCCGGCAAGTGGCCCGGCGCCACGCCGGTCATGGCCTGATCGCCACGAAACACCGTCCAACTGTGATTGATGTTGCCGGGGCGCGATGGTCGCTCAGGTTCTTGCGAACCGCAACCGGCCAACGTCAATGCGAGAATGAACCACGCACCGCGCATCATGAATTCCCACTCGTGTCAATGGTCAGCATCGTGGTCTTGCCGCCGTCGGCGAACTGCAAAGCGCCCGTCGGACAGGCGCGAACACACTCATCCGCAACGCTGCCCAATCCCTCGCCAATCGTGCGGTCAAAGGGTGCGGACACCTGCACATCAAACCCGCGGCCAACAAAACTCACCCCCACCGGCACATCGCTGCGCTCGGTGATGTCCACGCACAAGCCGCACGCAATGCATTTGCCCGGTTCAAAGGTGACGAACCCGGCACGTGGCAACCGCTGAAATTTTCTTCGTGTGCCACGGAAGCGCGCGGGGTTGACATCGTACTGCTCGGAGTAGCGTTTGGTGCGACAGTCACCGGCGCAACTGCAACCACACTGCAGGCAGCGACCGGATGCGGCATGCGCCTCTTCCGCGGTGAAGCCACGTCTCAAGTGTCCATCCGGGGTCAAACGCTCCGCTTCGCTGGCACCCAGCATGAACGCCGCCAGCTCATCTTCATCCAGTTGCCCCATGGCCACGCTGAACGGTCGGCGGGCAGCGACAGGATCTTTCCCTTGTACGAATGCATCGATACTCTCAGCCGCGGCGCGACCTTCGGCCACACTGCGCACCGCCAACTTGGTGGTGCGCACCGCCCCGCCGCAGGCGAACACGCCCGCATGTTCTGTGCGATGAACTTCGTCGACCTCAATCTTGTTCGACTCCCTGCCTCCCGTGGCCAGCAACACCGCATCGTATGTCTCGCGCAACTCGTGCAGCGTGACATCACTCTCGTACATCACGTTCTGCTGAAACGTGATCCCCATTCGCTGCATGACATCGATTTCGTAATCCAACACGCCATGCGGCAATACTTGCGTATCGATGCCATACCGCATCGCGCCGCCGGGTTGATCGTTTGCATCGAGGATGGTGCAGGCATGACCGGCAAGCCGCAGGTAGTACGCCGCACTCAGACCAGCCGGCCCAGCGCCCACGATGGCGATGCGCTTGCCCGTCTCATCGTCGCACGGTGGAATGTAGGGATCACCCGATGCCATGTCAGCATCTGCGGCATAACGTTTGAGCATGCACACTTCCACCGGACCATCAGACTGGCGACGACGACATCCACCCTCGCATGGCGCGGGACAGATGCGACCCAGCACGCCGGGCAGTGGGATGTCTCGCTTGACGGTGATGATGGCGTTACGCAAATCGCCTTCGCGAATCTGCGCGCTCATCAGCGGTACATCCATGTGTGCCGGACAAACGATCTGACATGGGGCCACGCAATCACCCGCGTGATCGCTGAGCAGTAATTCCAGGGCAGTGCGCCGTGCGGTGCGCACGGCATCACTGTTACTTTCCACCACCATGCCCTCACGCACCGGGGTGGAACAGGATGGCACCAGCCGCTCTGCACCATCCACGCGCACCACGCACACCTGGCAACTGTTCTGCGGCGAGCAACCGGGGAAGTGGCAGAGCGTGGGAATTTCGAGGCCGGCCTGCCGCGCCGCCTCGAGAATGGTGGCGTCGTCGCTCGTCGTGATCGCCTGGTTGTCGATGGTCAGCGTGGGCATCGGCTAGCGCACCTCAATCGCATCATGCGGGCAAATCAAACGACACGTATCACAACGGGTGCACACTGCATCATCAATTGTATGCAGGCGATAGGGCGAAACTGGAATCGCATCCACCGGGCATTGCTGCGCGCACAAC
>JANQFT010000078.1 GCA_028277685.1 Phycisphaeraceae bacterium | reverse complement strand
ACTTCCATCCGCAAAGAGCAGGGCGATTACCGCGGCCTGGAATTCACCCTGACCTGCAAAAACGGCGAGCAGCGCACCATCGCCTGGACCAATCTTTCTGACAGTCATCCGATATCAGGTTGGACCACTTGGGGGATTGGCATCGACATCACTGAGCAGCGACGCGCCGCCGAAGCCCTGCGCACAGCCGCCGATATTGCTCACGCCATGCCGGCGGGCCTTTTAACCTATCGCTTTGAAGAACCCGACCGTTTGATTCTGATCGATTCCAACCCCGAAGCGGAACGGCTGACCGGCATCAGCGTGGCCGAGTGGGGGGGCCGTGAGTTCAACGAGATTTGGCCCAACGCCAGAGCACTGGGTATCACCAATTCATATTTACAGGTCATTCGTACCGGCATGCCTTTCGACTCCGAGGATCTTTCTTATAAAGACGATCGCTTCGAAGGTGATTTTCGCGTGCGTGTTTTTTGCATGTCGGAACATCGACTTGGCGTGGCGTTCGAGAACATCGCCGATCGCAAACACGCTGAGCAGGCGCTGCGTGAAAGTGAAGAAAAATATCGCATGCTGTTCGAGGAAGCCGGCGAAGGCATCATGCTTTTCCGCGGTGAAAACATCATTGAGTGCAACCAGGCCGCGGCAGACATGATGCGCTGTGATCGCGCAGAACTGATCGGTAAGTCGCCCTCGGAACTGACGCCTCCGCGTCAGGCCGACGGACGTGAATCTGCTGCGCGGCAAAAGGAACTGTTCGAACGCGCCTACGCTGGCCAACCTCAATGGGCGAACTGGCGTTGCGTGCGCTCCGATGGTGAGATCATTGAAATTGATGTCCACCTGATTTGTGTTCCGACCAAAGGCGAACCGACCTTGCTCTGCACCGGACGCGATGTCACCGAATTGCGCCGGGCTGAACGTTCGTTGCGCGAGGCGCAGGAATCTCTGGAAGCGGCCGTGGCGCAATCGCCATCGGGCATCCTGATTGCCGATGCGCCCGATGTCACCATACGCCTTGCCAACCCCGCCGCCCTGGGCATGACCACCGGCGAATCACGCATGATTGCCGGCAACGAACTGGCCAACATGGGGATGCTGTGGCAGGCGTTCAGGAGTGATGGTTCATCCTACCCGCCTGAAGACTTACCGCTCAGCCGTGCGGTGCGACATGGCGAACTCACCAGCGGCGAAGAACTGATCCTGCGCGATGCCGATGGTCACGACCATTGGATCAGCGCGAACGCCGCCCCCATTCGTGATGCCGATGGGAACATCACCGCCGGTATCGTTGTCTTCCACGACATCACTGAACGCCGCCGCGCAGAAAATCGACAACGCCTGATGATGCGCGAACTCGATCATCGGGTGAAGAACAACCTGGCCGCCGTGCAAAGCCTCGCCGAGCAAACCATCCGACGTTCCGACTCCATCGAGCAGTTCCGCGAAGCGTTCATCGGCCGGCTTCACGCCATGGCGCGCACGCACGAAGCACTCACCCAGGCGCGATGGGAAGGCATCGACCTGCGCGAAGCAGCCCTGCTCATCCTTCAGCCGTACCTCCAGCAGGATGCCGACCGCTTCACGTTACAGGGCGATCATCTGCACTTACCCGCGCGCGCCGCCTTACCGGTCAGCCTGGCCCTGCACGAATTGGCGACGAACGCAGGGAAATATGGGGCGCTTTCCGTGCCTGCCGGACGCGTCATCCTCAGTTGGGTGCAACACGCCAATGGCCTGGTCGACATTCACTGGAAGGAAACCCAAGGCCCAGCCGTCACATCACCCACCACCAGCGGCACCGGCACCATCCTTATCGAAGGGCTCATCGGATTCGAGCTTCAGGGCAAAGTTGAACTTACTTATCCTGCGGCCGGGGTTGAATGCCGCATGCAATTCGCCTGCAGACCAGGTGGGTTGGTCGATGAACGATAGTCGATCAGGTTGTCCACTTTTCTGTCGGTGCATTGGCCACATCCAACGTTACTTCAACTGACGATTTCTTCACACGGAATAGTTGCCCGCGGTGTCATGCTGCGTCTACAGTTTCCCGTTCGCAAATACCAGAGGGAGATGACACATGACTCGGTTTGCCACAAGCATCGCAGTTCTTTTTGCGACGGCAGCGTTTTCGCACGCCGTCGTCGTCACCGATCTGAGCAAGGTGTCGATGACCGTCACGGGTGGTACGGCCAGTGTTGAGGCTGATGTGTTCAGCAACCCCGGCAGCTTCGACGGCGAAAGCCAGTCCGATGGTGTTGATGGCAATTTCTTCGATGATATCACCGTGGGCATTGTGAACAATGGCACGTTCGTCGATGCCCGTGCCGCTCAGGACCTGGTGAGTGATGAGTCCGGCTTGTTCATCTCCAGCTTTGGTTATGCGGGTACCTCAGCCGAAACCGACTTCAACGATGCCACTGCCAACGCCAGTTCGTACGCGTCCGTCGATTTCACCATCGCCATCGAACCCGGCGCCGGTGATCAAGTCGCCGCAACGCTGTTCCTCTTCATCGACAAGACGCACGAAGCCAGCACCGGGGTTACCTCATTCGAGTATTCTCTGTACGACAACACCAACGACAACTTTCTCGCTGACGACCTCATCGAGTCGTACCAGTTCGAGGGTTTTCTCACCGGTTTCGAAATCGATGTGTTACTTCCCGCCGGCGATTTCACCTTGACCCTGGAAGGTCGCAGTGAGTTCAACGAAATCCAGGGCGGCGAACAAGCCTTCAACTTCGTCAGTTGGGAAGCCGAACTGGCCATTCCCGAACCGGCATCGCTCGCATTGCTTGGCGTTGGCGTGTTGCTTGCGCATCGCCGTCGCGCCTGAGACAAGTAGGTCGGGGCACCGTCGGCATCTTCGGCCTGCCCCGACACAAAATCGTGAAGGGAGAACAAAGTGACTGACCACCGATTCACGCGCATGCTCTACGGCCTGATCGCGATCGCTTTACTACTAACCGCCACGCCTGCCCGCGCGATCAACGTGATCGAAGTCAACAACGGCTTGGACGTGTTCCCCAACCAGCCCGGCGACCCGCTGAATTTCATCGGCACCAACGATGGCACCATCACGCTCGACACCGGCCTCAACGTCGTATCCGGCTTCTTCACCTGCTTCGGGTTCGGCTGCACGGACGACTTCGATTCCTTCCGCATCATTGTCCCCGATGGCCTGCGGGTGGTGTCGACCACGTTTATTTCCGCCAACATCGACGGGACGGGTGAGCAACTCGATGTCTATCCGTTGGGTGTATTCACCACGCCGCCTCGTTTCGATGAAGTGTGGCGTACAACCTACCGCCCGCTCGAATTGCGTCTGGTCGCCAGTATCTTCACCACCCCCCAGACCTCGACCCACGTGCTCGGCCCGGGCGCGTACGATGTCGTCCCTTTCAACCTCGGCTGGCACGGTGCCGGCAGTTGGCGGACCGAGTTCGTGGTCGAGCCGATCCCCGAACCCGCATCGTTCGCCCTGTTGGGTTTGGGCACGCTCCTGCTGCGACGCAGAC
>JANQFT010000035.1 GCA_028277685.1 Phycisphaeraceae bacterium | reverse complement strand
CATCAGGCCCGCGTAGAGCACACCCTGGAAGGTGATGTCTTCGCGGCGCAGGGCGTCGATGGTGGGCACAAGCACTTCGCGCTCGATCTGGGCCATGAGTTTGTCATCCACCAACGGCGTTGGGGTGTAGGCGCCCATGCCGCCGGTGTTCGGGCCGGTATCGCCCTCGCCAACCTGCTTGTGGTCTTGCGAAGGTTCGAGCACATAAATGTTGCGACCATCAACGAGCGCAAGGATCGAGACCTCTTGCCCGGTCAAACGTTCTTCGATCACCACGACATCGCCGGCTTCACCGAACTCACGATCGACCATGATGCGACGCACCGCAGCTTGCGCTTCTTCCGCGTTATCACAAACCACGACGCCCTTGCCTTTGGCCAGACCGGCTGCTTTAACGACGACCGGCGTTTCGTGGGTTTGGGTGTAGGCCAGTGCTGCCTCGCTATCAGTGAACGTGCGTGCCTCAGCGGTTGGAATCGATGCGGCGCGCATCAGTTTC
Organism: Phycisphaeraceae bacterium; assembly: GCA_028277685.1. Classification (GTDB taxonomy): domain Bacteria; phylum Planctomycetota; class Phycisphaerae; order Phycisphaerales; family Zrk34; genus JANQFT01. The sequence goes on along the minus strand of JANQFT010000035.1, from coordinate 7,115 downwards.
TTGCTCCACGCCTTGTCGCCTTCCAGTTGCGCGGCGGATTGGATGGGGCCGAATACCTTCAGCCCCTCTTTGAGGAGTTTGTCCGCCATGCCGGCACTCAGCGGATCTTCCGGGCCGATCACCACCAGTTCGACTTTCTGGTGACGGCAGAAATGCGTGATCGCGTCGATGGTTTTCTGATCGACCGGTTCGACGGGGATATCAGCGGTACGGCCGATGGCCTCGGTGCCTGCATTACCCGGGGCAAAGAAAATCTTACCGCACTGCTTGGATTGTTTGAGCTTCCAGCCGAGCGCGTGTTCGCGACCGCCACTGCCAATGATCAGAATATTCATGCGTGCACCTGCTCTGGGATAGCGTGGCCGTCTGTGATAGACGACGTGAAAGAGTGCATTTTACGGACGTCCGGCTGTGTCGCAACGCGGGGAGCGTTTACATCACCGAATCAGCCAGCAACTTACCCACCGAACCATGCATCAGGTGTTCACGCATGGCTGCGGCGGCCTGATCAGGGGTATCGCACTGCAATCGTTTGAGTAGCACCATGTGACGACTGATCGGATGCGATTTTGCGAACGACTTCTCAACCAACTGATGGGCAATGAAGAACCCTAACTGCATCACCGATTCAAGGGTCTGGCACAACAGCGGGCTTTGCGTGAGTTCCGCCAAGGCCATATGGAATTTGATATCCGCTTGCATACGTGCTGCGGTGTGTTTGCGATAACCATCGACACGCTCTGCACACTTGCGCAGCCTGGTTGACTGTGCCGCCAGAGTTGCCCCACAAGTCATACGTGCAGTTTGTGTTTCAAGGGCCAGTCGCACGACCGCCTGATTGCGTGCATCGTCCAGGGTGAACTGTCGCACGCGTGTTCCCCGGCGTGGAATCGTTTGCAATAAGCCATCACGTTCGAGCCTGGCGAACGCTTCAGCCACCGGGGCCATACTCACGCCAAGCTCTTCGGCCATGCCACGCCGGGTAATGACCTGGCCCGGTTTCAGTTTGCGGCTGGCCAGACGTTTGAGCAATTGCTGATATACCTGCTCAGATAATGAAGTGCGATTATTCATGAATATGCAGTATATCCTCCTTGCGTGATATATCACAAGAGACTATGGTTGGACTGTCGGTTACGGAGTGCCTTTCCCCATGGCCGCGCCTCGTCGGTACGGCAGCCGCATGATCAGACATGCCCACACCAAACCGCATTCGGCGGCAACGTGGCAGCATGCCGATCGTGCACAGGAGCACGGGCATGGACGGACCTCGGATGGTTGGTCGGCCGGCGTCGGATGCCTATCGCGGACTCGCGCTGTTGCCGGACGGTGAAATTCGCAGCTACATGTATGGCCATCAGCCGCTTAAGGAAGATGACACCGAACGCGAGAAGCCCGGTTGGCTGTACAGCCACGACAACGGCGAGACGTGGTTGTGGCGCGATGCCCCTGAAGACTTTGTTGGGGCTGATGTATGCAGTCCCGTTTCGGGCCACTGGATGCGAATGGTGGGCCATGAGGACGGAATAGGCCTGGCCCGCAGCGCCAGCCCCGACGGGCCATGGACCATCGAGAAGGTGACCGACGAAGACCTGATCATGCAGCGTGCGCCGCAGTGGATTCGTAGCGGCAAGCGCATGATTGTGTGCTGCCACTACGCACGCCGCGGCGAACCGGTCTACCGTCTTCAGATGAAGCCCCAGGGCGGCGCGGCGGTGTTGATCTCTGATGACGACGGGCACACGTGGCGTATCTCACAACCAGTGACTGCGCCGGACATGCAGCCGATGGGCGTGCACCGCGGCATGCGATGGAACCATGGCGCAGTCGAGCCGACCGTGGTGGAACTGAGCGATGGTCGGTTGTACATGCTGTGCCGTACCGCACAGGAGCGGCTGTACGAGGCGTGGTCACACGATGGTGGTGAGACGTGGGAGAACATCGGCCCATCACGCTTCTTCGCTTGCAACACCATGCCCGTACTCGGCAAGCTGCGCGACGGACGCATCCTGCTCCTGTGGAACAACACAACGCAGCTACCCAAGCGGGCAAGCAGTACCGAACTGTGGACGGATGCGTTCACCGATCGTGATGCTCTTCATGCGGCGATCAGCGACGATGATGGCCAGACGTGGCGCGGCTTCCGCGAACTGACGCTGAACGACCGACGCCATGATGCCGACTACGGCCTGACCGGTGGGATCGACCGCAGTGTGCATCAGTCTCAGTTCCACGAGATGGCAGACGACCGCATCATCGCTGCCGTCGGTCAGCACTGGCTGCATCGCAAGTTGCTGGTGTTCGAACCGGATTGGCTGCTGGAGACATCGCGCACGGCCATGTTCGACGCGGAGATGGCCCAGTTCAGCACGCAGTTGTATCAGAAGAATATCTGCGGCCACTGCGCCCTCAATCGCAAACCGGGCGGCGCGATGGTGCAGCATCCCGATGACCCGACCAAACTGGCGTTGCACATCCGACGCTGCCGCAACCCCGACCTGCTGGACGAACGCGGCGGCGCGGTGTGGAATTTCCCCGCGTGCTTCGCAGGATCGCTGACCATACGCTTCCAACTGCTCACAGGCTTCGGCGGCGTACAACTCACGCTGACCGACCGCTGGTTCAACCCGACCGACCCGGTGGTGCATGAGATCGGCCCGTTCACATTGGAGATCCCTGCCGACCTGTGGCTGACCGGCGATGTGTATCTGCAACATAACCGTTGGCATGAGCTGCGCATCGCATGGGAACGCGTGAACAACAAGCATCAGCATCCGGGTGCGGTGTGGCATATCGATGGCGTGAAGATGGACCGCCGACTGGGTATGTGGCGGCCGTCGTTCATCGGGCTGAGTTACCTGCATATGGTATCGAAGGCGATTTCGGAAGACGCCGGGATGCTCATCGACCATATCACCACCCAGGGGCAGGACAACTGATGTTTAGCAAACTCGACATTTTCGAAGCCCGCACCAACGGTTACCACACGTATCGCATCCCCGGTTTGTGCGTCACGCAGCGCGGCTCCGTGCTCGCCACGTGCGAAGCGCGACCCGGCCAAGGCGGCGACTACGACTTCAACGATGTACTCATGCGACGCAGTACCGATGGCGGCAAAACCTTCGGCGTTCCGATCACGCTGGTCGATCACAACACCTACGGTAACGGCCCCGTCAGCAACTTCTGCCTGATCGCGGATGCCTGCTCGCCGCGCATCGTCGCAGTGTTCTGTCACGACTATGCTCGCGTATTCACCATGCACAGCAATGACGATGGCGTCAGCTTCAGCGAACCACGTGACATCACCGAGGTGTTCAAACAGTTCCATTCAGATTACCCATGGTGCGTGTGTGCCACCGGTCCGGGACACGGCACGCAATTGCGCAACGGGCGGATGATCATTCCCGTCTGGCTGAGTGATGGCAGCACGTGTGAATTCGGCCCCAACCACCGCGGGCATCGCCCCTCGATCGTCACGTCCATCCACAGCGATGACGGCGGCACAACTTGGCAGCGCGGCGATATCGTCTGCCGCGATGGCGATACGATCGATGATGCGGCCATCAAGAATCCGAGTGAAACCGTCGCGGCGGAGCTGACCGATGGCAGCGTCATGTTCAACATGCGCAGCGAATCAGCCAGCCAGCGACGCCTAGTGGCCATCAGCCCCGATGGCGTCACCAACTGGCAGGTGCGCGGCTTCGACGAAGCTTTGCTCGAACCGATCTGCATGGCCAGCCTGATACGCTGCAACTGGCCGAACGGCGATGAGCCTGGCCGACTCGTCTTCGCCAACCCCGATGTACTCGAAAAAACAATGGTCGACTGGGCACTCGACCGCAAGCAACTGACGGTGAAACTCAGCGAAGATGACGGCAAGACGTGGTGCAACTCACGCATTCTCGAAGCAGGCCCCGCGGGATACAGCGACCTGGCCCTGCTTCCCGACGGCACGATCCTTTGCCTGTATGAATGCGACATCATCGAACGCATGTGCGATGACCGCTACGTGCGACTGGCGCGATTCGACATGGACTGGCTGAATGGAACTACATAAATACGTAGACAGATCATTCCCACTCAGACAACGTCCAGCAACGCAACACGGAACGGCACAATGATCCAGAAATTCACCATCGCTAAGGACGACACATGGTATCTGGCGTTTCCGGATGTCACAAAGACGCACAGCGACAAGTTGCTGTGCACGTTCACGCGGTGCACGCATCATCGTGACCGATCTGTTACACAGATGATGTTGACCGAATCAACCGATCGAGGTCGCACATGGAGCGAACCGCGCGGGTTGACCAACACCTTCGACCACGATCCAGACGGTTGGCGATGGAACTGCCCACGACTGAGCACATTATCCGATGGTCGGGTGGTGGCCGTGGTGGATAAACAAAGGGGAAGTGATGCCGCCGATCAATCACCGGAACATCTCACCAATTGGCTGATGATCAGTGAAGATCAAGGGGCAACCTGGACCGACCTGATCGCCACCCCGGTGTACGGCATCGTGCCGGACCAACTGGTTGAACTGCGCGCCGGTCCCAATGCGGGTCGCTGGTTACTGACCGCCCATACACGATTGACTGAAGACCCGGCCATGCGATCGGCCCAGCGTGTCTGGTGGACGGATGACCAGGGAACAACCTGGCATGGCCCCAGCATCGCTGCTCAATCCAAGGAGTGTTGGTTCTGCGAGGGCAGCATCGTTGAATTGCCGAATGGCACGCTGGTCTGCTTCCTGCGGGAAAACTCAAGCCAGGGCCATGACGGTTTCAAGGTACTGAGTACCGACGGTGGCGAAACATGGTCGGAGCCTGTCGCGATGCCATTGGTGGCGTGCCATCGTCCGGTCGGCGGATTGCTGCAAAACGGGCACGTGCTGGTTACGCATCGTATTCGCCAGGGGGGAGGATTCAGCAATGGTCAACAGAACTTTGTCGCAAGCCTGACAGATGTCCAATCGTGTCTGGCGGCATCACGTGAGCAAGCCAACGTTCGACTGTGCCCCATCGACTACGACCGTTCCCCTGCTTCCGACACCGGTTACTCCGGCTGGGTGCAATTTGATGATGGTGAAATCTATATCGTGAACTACATCGTGGATGATCATCATCCGCTGGCCCACATTCGTGGATACACATTGAATCTGGATGACCTGGTGCTGCCGGTTGAGTAATCCACTGTGCAGGCGAACAAACCATGTTGACGAACAGCGATGAACAAAAACACCACCCCCATATTTTCAGAGCAGACCTTGTTCGAGCGACAAACCCGCAACGGCGATGACTGCCAGTATCGCATCCCGGCCATGGTTGTCTCTAAAACCGGAACCGTGTTTGCCTTCCCCGAAGAACGTGTGGACAGTATTCGTGACTGCGCCAAGAAGAGCCTGGTGGTGCGTCGCAGTTTCGACAACGGTGAAACCTGGCGGGATATGGACGTCCTGCACGAACACCCGAACCCGCGCGTGACCAACGCTTACGCCAGCAGCGTGGCTGATCTTCAGACGGGGCGCGTCTTCGTGTTTTTCAGTCGCGGCGTGGCCATCTGGCCGGAGGACGTGGACGGCAAATGGGTAGAAGCCTGGGCTGCCACGCACCCCGAAGAAGCTGCCGCGCTGCGTAAGAAACTCGCTCCAGATATCGAAAACGGCCTGTTCGTCATCAGCACCGATGACGATGGCGAAACCTGGACAGACCCGAAGCCGCTCGGACAGGCGATGCACGTGATGAATCCGGTCACACAGGAACGGCGCCCGTTCGGCCCGCAGTTCAGCGGTATTCAGTTACAGCGCGGCGAACACGCCGGCCGACTCATCCTGCCTGGGCGCGGCTGGAGCCAGACAGCGCCGTTCGCGCTGTTCGCCAACAGTCACAACTACATTGCGTACAGCGATGATCACGGCGAAACCTGGCAGGCCGGCGGCTTGGCGCAGAACGGTACGGGCGAAGCCTGCGTGGTGGAACTGAGCGACGGCACGATCTACCTGAACAGCCGCAACGAGAGCCTGCGCTGCCGCGGGTATCGCGCGTGGGATCTCAGTCATGATGGAGGCGTCAACTTTACTGAAAGCGGGTACGACCTGAATCTCCCTGAACCGCACTGCGCGGCTTCTATCGTGGAATATTCAGTCGAACCACATCGCGTGCTGTTCTGCAATCCCGCGGTCACCACCGACACCAACAGTCACTACTGGCGTGAGGGCAGACGCAACCTGACCGTGCGCCTCAGTGAAGATGACTGCCGCACATGGTGCGCTTCGCGCACCGTACGTGAGGGAACAGCCGGCTACAGCGCACTCGCCGTGGCGCACGATGGCACGATTCTCTGTGCGTACGAAACGTTGAACGACAAAGATTGCACCGGCGACATCATCCTTGCCCGGTTCAATATGGAATGGGTCACCAAGGCATCTTCATGACGCACCGCGCAATCGACAAGACGTGGCGCATACCCACCATCGACAGCTACGACGTGGTCGTGGCCGGCGGCGGGCCTGCAGGCTCGGCGGCAGCGCTGGCGGCACAGCGTGCGGGGGCATCGGTGTTGTTGATCGAAGCGGAGGGCCAACTCGGCGGCATCGCCACCAGCGGGCTGGTCTCGCATTGGCTGGGTGGACGCACGCGCGATTGCAGAAACTGGGTGGTCGGCGGCATCTTCCGCGAACTCAGCGAAGAAGGCGTCGAGCGCGGCATCGCCCTGCTTCCGCAACCGGTCCCTGAAGGCCAGTTCAGTCCGCATGGCTGGGCGGGCGGCACGATCACCTCCGGCGTTCCTCTCGACCCGTTCGCCATGGCCGTGCTCTACGATGAGAAGATGGCGCACGCCAACGTCGAGGTGCTGCTGAAAACACAGTTCATCGACGTGAAGGTCGATGGCAATCGCATCACACACGTGGTCTTCTTCAACAAGTCTGGCATGCAGGCTGTTGAGGCGAAGATGGTGGTCGACGCGACCGGCGATGGTGATGTGGCCTACCGCAGTGGCTGTGAAACGGTGCTGGGGCGCGAGTCGGATCGCTTGATGACGCCGGTCACGCTGCAGGTCCACATGGACCAGATCGACGGCAAGGCCCTGGCCGACTACATCAACACGCACGG
>JANQFT010000006.1 GCA_028277685.1 Phycisphaeraceae bacterium | reverse complement strand
CCGCTTGATGCATTGGACCAGGCCATCGCTGAAAAGCAGCGTGCGGCTGAACGCGTGTCCACTGAAGAAGCAGCGCTCAAACGCGTCGTGTCGAAAATGCCCGAACCGTTGCAGGAGCAAGTCGAGCATACCGTGGAGTATGCTGAAACACTTGTTCGCACCTTGCGCGACCTGGCGGCAGGATTTGTGGCTTTGCGTCGTCATCGTCGTAAGCCCGATCAGCGTCATGCCAATGAAGCACGCCGTGCATTCGATGGTGCACAACGATTCTGGGTGCACCACACACAGCGCGTGCCCAGCTTACGTCGTGCCGCCACGGCATTCCGATCAGACAACTTGTGGGATATCACGCAAGTGGCGATCGATCAGCTTACCGAGTGATCTGCGGCTAACGTATCCAACACGGTGTTGAGTGTTTGGTTAATCTGGTCGTGCGCCTCGGTTGCGTCCACCATCTGCTTGGCCGACTGCACGTAAGGCCCGTCGATCAACTCATCGCTGCAGTGTTCAACCAATGCGGCCACGCTCTGGGGGGTCGACTCGATGTGGAATTGCAACCCCAGTACACGATGGTCGTAGCTGAATGCCTGATGTTTGCATGCCTGGGATTCTGCCAGATGCACGCATCCGCTGGGAAGATCAAAGGTGTCACCGTGCCAGTGGAACGCGGTGAACGAATCCGGCAGCGAAGAAAAGAGAGATTCCGTAGCATCGGGTGTTTTCTGCACGTCGAACCAGCCGATTTCCTTATGAGGCCCGGGGTAAACTCTTGCCCCCAGCACCTCGGCAATCAACTGCGCCCCCAGGCAGACACCGACAACCACCTTCCCCGCGGCAATGGCCTGTTCGATGAACCGCTTCTCCCGAATCAACCAAGGGTATTGCTTTTCATCCGCAGTGCTCATCGGCCCACCCATCACCACCAGCCAATCGAGTTCAGAAAGCTTCGGCAGCGGGGCATCGTCAAATAGCGGCGTTCCGGTGATGGGCCATCCACGCTTCTGTGCCCATGTGGCGATGTTGGTCGGCCCTTCAAAGGGGACGTGTTGGAGATAGTGCAGTTTCATTTTGGGAATCTTCGATCGACGATGTTCGATCTACGATCTTAGTAGCAAACCTCGATCTTCGATCGTCGATCAAAGATCGAACATACTCAATATTCCTTCACCGCTTTAACCAACTCTTCAACCGCTTCTTTACCATCGGAAAAGAACATCAGCGTGTTGTCCGCGGCGAACAGTGGATTGGCGATCTTCGCGAACCCCGGGCTGAGTGAGCGCTTGATCACCACCACCGTGCGACATTTGTCGACATCCACAATGGGCATGCCGGCGATGGCGCTGTCCGGGTCGCGTGCCACGGGGTTCACCACGTCATTCGCACCGAGCACGATGGCCACATCCACCGTGTCGAGGGTGGGATTGATGGTGTCGGACTCAACAAGTTTCTCATAGGGAATATCCACCTCGGCCAGCAGCACGTTCATGTGCCCCGGCATGCGACCGGCCACAGGGTGAATGGCGAACTTCACATCGATATCCCGCGCTTGCAGTTGCTGGTACAAATCGCGTACCGCATGCTGGGCCTGGGCGACTGCCATGCCGTAACCTGGAATGATCACCACGCTCTGGATGCCATCCATCAGCATGGCGACTTCTTCCGCACTGGTCGATTTGATCTTGCCGGCGTAGATGTCATCTTCGCTACCACCGCCCGCCGAAGCGTCGATGCCGCCGAAGATCACATTGAACAGCGACCGGTTCATCGCCTTGCACATGATGCTGGTGAGAATCAGCCCCGACGCACCGACCAGCGAACCGGCGATGATCAATACGTTGTTGTGAATCACAAAACCGGTTGCGGCTGCGGCCAACCCCGAATAGCTGTTCAACAGCGCGATCACCACCGGCATGTCTGCTCCGCCGATCGGCGTGACCAGCGCCACGCCCAGGGCCGCGGCAAAAAGAATAAGCAGCAGATAAATGCCCGGTCCAATGTCCGGCCACTGCACGATGGCCACACCGATCGCAATCGCACCCACAGCCAGTCCCGCACTGATTAGCTGATGCATGGGCAGACGAATCGGGTTGCGGAACTGCTTGATCTCCTCCAACTTGGCGTAGGCGACCAGGCTGCCGGTCAGCGTGACCGCGCCGATCAGGCCCGCAGCGGCCGTGGCGATGGAGGTTTCAAGGTCGGTGTTGACGCCGCGCTGCACGAGGTCCGCCCAGGCGACAAACACGGACGCGCCACCGCCCAGTCCGTTGAACACCGCCACCATCTGTGGCATCGCGGTCATCTTCACCCACAGGGCGAGGAAGCCGCCGATGGCCGCACCGATTGCGATACCCACGATGACCACCACGAGGTCGAGTTCGATCGACACTGCAGCGGCGATGACCGCAATGAACATCGCCAGGGCGCTCATCATGTTGCCCCGCACCGCCGTGCGCGGATGCGTCATCCCCTTCATGCCGAGGATGAACAGGATCGATGCGACCAAGTAAGCGAGATTGACCCAGGTTTCGTTCACGGGAATCTTCCGGCTAGTTACGTGTTAACGAGTCAACGAATCAACCAACTTACTTCTTCTTGAACATGCGCAACATGCGATGGGTCACCAGGTAACCGCCCACCACATTCACCGTGGCCATCACAATGGCGATGAAGCCAAAAATGGTGCTGATGGTGCCACTGGTGGAGGCTGCGGCCAGAATGGCGCCCACGATCGTGATGCCACTGATTGCGTTGGACCCGCTCATCAATGGGGTGTGCAGCGTCGGCGGGACCTTGGTAATCACTTCAAAACCAATGAACACCGCCAGCACAAAGATGGTGAGCACCACCATAAACGGCACGGTATGGTTGGAAGCAACCACCTCGACTTGCGACAAGATCAATGCGATATCCATCATGCTTCACCATCCTGCTTGCCAGCCGACTCGGTTTCAGTGGCGGGTTGATCATCGCCCTCTGATTCCGGTTCGGGTTCAGGTTGTGGCTTCGGTAGTCCGAGTATCTCGCGGACGCGCGGATGCTTCACGTCGCCATCCTGCGTGATGAGCGTGCCTGCGGTGATTTCGTCTTCGAGATCGATTTCCATCTTGCCATCTTTCACCAGGTGATCGAGAAAGGTGGTGATGTTTTTGGCGTAAGTCTGGCTGGCGTGATGCGCGACGGTGGCGGGGATGTTTTCCGGGCCGAGGATGGTCACGCCGTGCGTGGTGATGGTTTGGCCGGCCTGCGTGAGTTCACAGTTACCCCCGCGTTCTGCCGCCATGTCGACCAGGACCGCACCGGGAGGCATGGCCTTGACCATGTCTTCGGTGACCAGCACCGGTGCCTTGCGACCGGGAATGGCTGCCGTGGTGATCACCACGTCCGATTCGGCGACGGTCTGTGCGATCAATTCCTGCTGCTTGGCTTTCTGGCCGTCCGTCAGTTCCTTGGCGTAGCCGCCTTCGCCTTCGGCCATGATTTCATCGAGGAAGACAAACTTGCCGCCGAGTGATTCGACCTGGTCTTTTACCACCGGGCGCACGTCAGTCGCGCTGACGACGGCGCCCAGTCGTTTGGCGGTGGCAATCGCCTGTAAGCCTGCCACACCCGCACCGATCACAAACACCTTGGCGGCGGTAATTGTGCCCGCGGCCGTCATCATCATGGGAAATATCTGCGGCAACGCTTCGGCAGCGAGAATGACGGCTTTGTAGCCCGCCAACGATGCCTGGCTGGATAACGCATCCATCGATTGTGCACGCGTGATGCGCGGCATCATTTCCATGGAGAAAAGCGTCACGCCTTGTTGACCGAGTTGCTGTGAGGCTTCGGCTTCAGCCAACGGTTCACAGAAGCCGATCACCCCCTGGCCATGACGGTAACGAGAACGATCATCGCTCAGGCTCTGTGGGTTCGCCCCGGCGGCACGCACCTGAACCAGAACATCGGCCTGGGCGAACACCTCATCGCGCCCCGTGGCGATTTTGGCCTCTTTTTCCCGATAGGCGTCATCCGGGTAACCTGCGGCGGTGCCGGCGCCAGACTCAACGAGTACACTGATGCCGGATTTCGCCAGCACGGTGATGGCGGCAGGAACGAGCGCGACGCGATTTTCGTTGGGAAAGGTTTCCGTAAGCAATCCGACGATCATGGACAACCCTCGCAGTCGGCGATGCCGAACTTGTGTCTACACGACCGATTCATCAACAGGGGAACACAACGGCCGGACGTGTCCGACACCCCGACTACCCAACCTATATTAGCCGCAGGACATGCCGCAGGCCACAACGAAATCAGGTAGAGTGGTGTTCGGATTATCAAACCCATCGCGACGTGGTGCGTATACTGCATAGATTCATGTAAGGAGAGTTTAACATGCTTGCATTCATCTTCTTCGATCCGATGTATTTTGTGTTCGTTGGTCCAGCGATTCTGCTGGCCCTGTGGGCGCAGTGGCGTGTGAAGAGCGCTTTTGGCCGGGCGAGCCAGGTGGGCACGCGCAGCGGTATGACCGGTGCGCAGGCCGCACGTGAGATTCTGCATTACCAAGGCCTGGATAACGTGGGAGTCGAGCGCACCGATGGCTTCCTCGGTGACCACTACGACCCCCGGAAGAATGTGCTGCGGCTCAGCCCGGATGTGCATGACTCGCAGAGCATGGCCGCGATCGGCATTGCTGCACACGAAGCAGGGCACGCCATCCAGAAGGCGCAGGGATACGGACCGCTGGTCATTCGCAATGCACTGGTGCCGCTGGCGTCGACGGGCAGTTGGCTGAGCGGGATCGTGTTCATCGTCGGCTTTCTGATGATGCAGGCCACGCGCACCGTGCAGCCGGATGGCAGCGTCACATCGAGTGGTCTTGCCGAAGGTATTGCGATTGCCGGCTTGTGTCTGTTCGGTGCCGTGGTGCTTTTCCAGTTGATCAATCTTCCTGTGGAGTTTGATGCATCCAAACGCGCCAAGGCGTTGATCGTTGAACACGGCATGGTGACCGAGCAGGAAATGAAACCCATCAACGATGTGCTGGGCGCTGCGGCGATGACTTACGTGGCTGCCACGCTCTCGGCCATCATGACCATGCTTTATTATGCATGGCTGCTGTTCGGCCGACGCGAATAGTATTGCCCCCTCTCCCTTGGAGGGAGAGGGCCGGGGTGAGGGTATGACCCATAGACAACCGTTTTGTGCAGATGAGCGAGAAGACCCATGGCTAAGAAGAAGACCAGCACCACCAAAACCAGCAAAACCCAGAAGATCATCGATGAGTTGATCGTGGCATATTGGGCAGAGATGGAAACGGTACAGAACTACATCGCGAACTCGAACAATCTTGACGGCGTGCGCGCTGAAGAGATCAAGAAGTCGCTTGCCGCAGATGTCACAGAAGAGATCGGTCATGCCCAGCAATTGGCTGCTCGCATCCGGGTACTCGGTGGCTCCATTCCCGGCAGCATGAAGTTCAAGGCCACGCAGAAGACGCTGCAGCCGCCCAAGGATTCGACGGATGTGGTCGCAGTCATCAAGGGCGTCATGGATGCCGAGGATAGCGCGATTGCGCAGTACGATAAGTTGATTAAGCTGTGCGATGGCGTTGACTACCCCACGCAGGATTTGTGCATCACGCTGATGGCGGATGAGCAGAACCATCTGCGCGAGTTTCGCGGGTTCCTCAAGGAATACACGAAGTGACCACCGCGATTGCCGATGAGCCGCCAACACAGGTCAAACGCCTTCAGTGCATGGAAATCTGGGGCGGTATCAGTGCGGCCAGTGAGACGTTTGCCATGCCGGGTGTGGATGCGTTCGTTTACAGCAGGCCGCATCAGGGCAGTAAGGACGGCGGCGACATTCACTACCTGTCGATGTGTGGCGGCGGCAACATCTCGCGGTTTTTTATCGCGGATGTCTCCGGGCATGGCGCGACCGTGTCGGAAGTGTCGGCCCATCTGCGTAAGCTGATGCGCCGCCACATCAACAAGGTCGACATCAGCCGTTTTGCTCGAGCGCTCAATGATGAGTT
>JANQFT010000643.1 GCA_028277685.1 Phycisphaeraceae bacterium | reverse complement strand
CGATTCGGCGGTGATCAAACTGCAACGCCGCGCCGAACCGTTGACCGACAACCCCGCCGCGCTGTCTGCGATGTGCCAGACACTTTTCACCAAACGACGCAAACAACTCGGCAGTATTCTGGGGCGCGATCGCGCGTGGCCGGATGGCGTGGAGCCTACCATGAGGCCGGAACAGTTAAGCGTGGAACAGATCGTTGCGTTGAGTCAGTCATAGCCGCACGGTCCGCCGTGCGGTAACCCGCATCGCGGACGATGCGGCTATCACGAGAGGAATTGTCCATGTCCAACATCAAAATCGGTCTCATCGGCGGCACCGGCCTCGGCGAAGCGCTCGGCGCGGAGCAAGGCGAATCGCACAACATTGATACTCCCTTCGGCCCGACCAGTTCCCCCATCATCACCACCACCTGGGGCGATGTGGATGTGACCATCGTGCAGCGTCACGGACCCGGGCATGTGCACAATCCATCCGCTGTGCCGTACCGCGCGAACATCTTCGCCTTGAAATCGCTCGGCGTGACACACATCATCGCCAGCGGCGCCACCGGATCGTTGCGCGAGATGATCAAACCCAAAGACCTGGTCGTGCCTGAACAGGTGATCGATAAAACGTTCAAGCGCGCCAACACGTTCTATGAATGTGCAGCGGTGCACGTGGAGTTCGCCCAGCCATTCTGCCCGGTGATGCGCGGGTGGTTACTGAATGCGGCGAAGCAACTGGACGGCGTGGACATTCACGACGGCGGCACGTACGTCTGCATGGAAGGACCAACCTTCAGCACCAAGGCCGAATCGAACATGCACCGTCAATGGGGAGGCGACCTGATCGGCATGACCTGCATGCCCGAAGCCAAACTCGCGCGCGAGGCCGAAATCGCTTACGCCCTGCTCGCCCTGCCCACCGACTACGACTGCTGGAGAGCGCACGCCCCCGGAAGCGGGGATGGCAATGCAGCCAGTCCTGAGCAGTTGCTCCAGGAAATCATCGGCAACCTGAACCAAGCCACCGACAACAGCGTGAAGCTGATCAAGCTGGCGTTGGAAGATGTAACCACCCTGCGCGAAACACCCAGCCCCGCGCACGATGCGCTGAAACTGGCCATCTGGTCGAACAAGCAACAGATCGGCGAAGATGAAGTGAAACGACTCGCGCCGCTTTGGGGGCGGTACTTCGAGTGATACGACTAGTTTTTTCGCTGCAGCGTCCACGCCTGGCAGATGTATGGCCAGGGTGCCACGGACAGCGCAGACCCAACGGGCCGTAGTCGTCCGTGACCACACCGAACATGGATCACACGGACGACTCCGCTCCGCTTCGCTGTCCGTGGCACCCGCGCGTGAAGTCACCCAGAGATGGAGCGGTCATTCGGCCTCCGGCTCGGGCATGGTTTCGCAGAAATTCGCGAGGTCATCCAGCGTGGCGCTGCGCGCGTTTCGCACGTAGAACCCGCTGGCGGCATTGCCGACACACAACGCCTGGTCAACCGGAAGGCCCGCCAGCAGGCCCAGGCAGAAGCCGGCGTTGAAGTTGTCGCCCGCGCCGGTTGAAAGCTTCGGTTGTTTGGTGAACGAGCCGATCATCAGACTGCTGGTTACACCTTGGTCGGTCTTGATCGCGGCGGCGGCGCTCTTGCGTGGGTGCACGACAACGCCATGCACACCGAGTTTCTCACGAATCGCGACGGCCATTTCCTCAATCGCCGTTTCCGCATCGTTGTGCGGGGGCAGTTCGAGCACCTCGGCCACCTGCACGGCTTCCTTCAGGTTGAAGCCAACGATGGTATCGACGTACTGTTCAAACTTCGCCGCCAATGACAGCGCGGCAAGCAAATCCTTGCGGGGGCGTTTTTCCGGATCAGCCAGGTCGATGAACACCATGCGTCTGCGGCCAGCGGCCAGCGGTTCGACCTTGGGCAAGACGCGCTCAATCATGCCACGCCAGATATCGTTGGTGCTGGTGAGCATGGTCCAGTTGACCATACCGATCAGCCGGCTGCGAGTGACGATCTCGGCGAAGTGATCTTCCCCGATCGCCCGCATGATGTTCTGCCAGTTCACATCGCAGAGCATGCTGTGCTTGCCGAGCATGAGTTTGCCATCGTCGAATTCCACGGCGTCGGTCAGCCCCGGGTTGGCGATCGAGTGCACTTTCTCCGCGGCGTCCACCAGTTCGTTGAATACCGGATGCGGCTGGGGCAGGCCAACGGCACCAACATACGTGACGGGCAGTCCCATTGAGGCCAGCGCGTTGGCCATGATCGGGCCGTTACCACCAAGCTTTTCGAGTTTGACCACGAATTCAAAGTTGCTGCTTTGCCCCGCGGCGGCACTGATGCGCTGGCCGAACTGATCGATGGTGCGCATCGGATCGTAGTTGCCCACATCGTGTCGCTTATCCACCACGGCGATGATCGAATCGACGAAACCATCGAACCCGACCAGCACCGGGGTGTCATCAATGGTCTGAGCGAACTGATGCAGCCCTGCCGCTGCCTGCTTGAGTACCGTTGCGCGATCTGCCATGACAAACTCCGTCGTACCGGGAAAGCTCACACTGTTGCGTGTGATGTGAATGGCGAAGCATACCATCGGCCCGCTTCCGATGCGACACACCGCCATGGCCCAGCACGTTTGAGTCGCGGGGCCGTTTGCCGGCTTTGCAGGCGGATTGCCATTTCGTCCTACAATGGAGGCAAGACGATGCACGTGAACACACTGACGCAACTGATCTGGACTGCCCCGGCCTGGGGATTTGCGTTAATCGCCCTGGCCCTGCCGGTGACGGCCCACTTGTGGTCACGTCGGGCGGGTGCTCCGGCGATCTTTCCTTCAATCCGGTTGCTGAAAGACACCTATGCCAGGCAAGCGAGGCGATCACGCTGGCGCGAGATATGGTTGATGATGCTGCGCTGCGCAGTGGTGATGTGCATCGTCGCGGCATTCACGCAACCAACGTGGTTGAGCGGACAGCTTGATTCACCAACACAACGAGCCGACGCACCATTGAGTATCGTGCTGGACGCTTCGGCCTCCATGCAGCGCCCCCATCGCGGTGTTCCGTTGTTCGACCGCGCGAAACAACGTGCGGTGAAGCTGGTCGAGCAACACATCGGCACGCGCCCCGTGGAAGTGATTATCGCCGAAGCAGTGCCCAGCAAACTACTGCCACAACCGAGCACCAATCGTGCTGCGCTGATTGAGCATCTGCAACGTGCCGCGTGCACCAACACGTTTGCTGATCTGGCCTCGGCCGTGGATACCGCGACGTCCGATGAAGTTCATGTGCTGACCGACGGCCAAACAACCGCCTGGTCGCGCGAACTTGCGGCCATCGACAAGTCGCTGAATCTAATCACACTTGGCACGCCGACAGACAACCTGGCGATCGAGCGGCCAAGGCTCAACCCCGCATCACCGCGCGTGGGAGAGAAGGTGGCGCTTGTTTACGATCTTGTCAGCTACCACACGCAGGCAACCACAGCACAAGTCACGGTGCAACACGATGGACTGAACCACATCCGCACCCATGAGATTAAACCTTCGCAGCGCATCACGTCATCCTTGACGATCAGGTTCAGGCGTGTGGGATTTCACACGATACGCATCGCATTGCCGACGGATGGCTTCGCCTCTGACAATGCCATCACGTTGCCGATTCACGTCAGGCCGACGATGCGTTGGCATCTGCTGGGCGCGAAGAACGTTGATTCGCCGAACCACGCTTCTTTCTATCTAAAGCGTGCTCTGCCGGCTGAGGCAAGCAGCCAGGATGATGCGGAAGTGTTCGTGGTGTGCGACCCGTCACATCTGAATCGCGCCCAGGTGTCGAAACTGATGGGGCGTGTGGCATCCGGGGCGACGTTGCTCTGGTTCGCTTCAGCGGATGTTGATGATTTACTCCCGCTCCAGTTGGGCGAAATGAGTCCGTTTGTATCCCTGCGATCGGAAACGCCTGACCGGGCGATGTCACTCACCCTTCGTGAGGCAGACCAACCGCCGTGGGCTGTGTTTGAAGGTGATGCAGCAAGCACGCTGCAAACCGTTGCGTTCACCAGGCGTGTGGTGGGCGATCTTACGCCAGACGCTGTTCGCCTGGCGGATTGGTCGGACGGTCGTTGTGCGGTGGCCATGCGACCACACGGGCAGGGATGCGTGATTCTGTTCTCGGGTGACATCCAACCCACCTCAACCACGTTTACCCGGTCGCCTGCCTTTTTGCCTTTCATCCGTGAGGTCATCAAGTTTGGTCAGCCTGTTCCTCCAGCGTTGCCGTTGCTTCACCCGGCCGATCAAGCCGCGGTGCCATTGCCGGGGGATCGACATCCTGAGGGTTACCGCATCATCGGTCCGGATGGCGCATCGCTACCCTTCGAGATTCACACACAGCCGGAACAGGTCAACTTCATCGTGCCGGGTGTCAGAGAACTGGGTCTGTACCGCATCATGCATACGGATCAAGCCGTCACGGGATTTGGTGCGATGCTGGATCCGCGCGAGTCTGACTTGCGGAACAGGATTGATTCACCCGATGCGGCATCGGCACAAACATCGGTGACCACGTCGTCAGGTCAAAAACCCAAGGGGACATCACAGCCCCTCTGGCCATGGTGCCTGCTGGCGGCAATGGTGTTGCTGGTGGTTGAAGCGGCGAGCGGTCGCTGGCAGGAGGAGCGAGCATGATGGGCTTGCCAATCCGATTCGAACCGCTGCTGTCAATTGAGTTGATCGTGTTGTGCGCACTGGCTGCGCTGGCAGTCTGCCTGACCACGCTGCGCCGGTGCCCCACCCTCTCCTTATCGAAACGAGTCTGGTTGTTTGCGTGGCGACTTCTGGCGGTGTGTGGGCTGGTGATCGTGCTGCTTGGACCGGTGACAACATCCACCCAAGATCAAGCATCCAAAGCGACGTTCAGGCTGCTGATGGATACCTCCGCCAGCATGAACCACGATGACATCCAACCATCGCGCTACCGCCATGCGATGGACCGATGGCTTGGCCCTAAGCAACTGGAAGCGCTCCGTGCACATGCCGACCTGGCCGTGTTCACCTTTGATCGTGATCTTCGCGCCACCAACCTGGGTGCCCTGAGTTCTGCGGTTCCAACCGGCTCGCATACCCGACTCATCGATGCCGTTCAGCGTCAGCTACGCTCAAACGCAACCCATGATCCGTTGATCATCTTCACGGACGGTCACGACAACCAGCACGCCGCTGATTCCGCCGCGACGCACAAGGCGATTTCACTGGCCCAGGCCAAAGGGATTCCGTTGTACACCGTGCCGCTTGGAGAGGAGACTTCACCGGTGGATTTGCGTGTGGAACTGCATGCGACGCCACAAGCCGTGTTCGAAGATGAGCCGGCCAACCTGACCGCCACCATCCATCAGGCTGGGCTTGAGCAAGCACCTGTGAGCGTGTCACTCACCGCGGACGGCGTGCCCCTGCAAACCATCCACACAAACATCGATCCGGCACGGACCACGCAACAGGTAACGTTCACGCACACACCAAAGGGCAATGCTTCGATCATCGACTATCAGGTCAACGTACCCACGCTTGACGGGGAAGCGCACCATCACAACAACACCGCACACGCCCTGGTGCGGATGACTGGTCGGCGGATTCACGTACTACTGCTCGAGGGGGAACCGCATTGGGATACGCGATTTTTCAGCCAGGCCATGCTGGAAGACCCGCAGGTGTCGCTGACACGTTTGCATGCCGTGACGGCGGACCATGTGATCATGAGTCGCGTTGGCGATGATGAGAATATCGATGTCCCCATTGCCCTGCCCCTGACCGATGCCACCTTGCGGGAGTTCGATGTGCTGGCGCTTGGCCGGGGGATGTCGTGGTTTTTTCCCGGTGACCAGGCGGAAACACTGAAGCGCTTTGCCACCGAGCACGGCGGCGGGATGGTGTTCATCCGGGGACACCCTTTTGATCCCAGCGATCCCGCAGCCCAATCCCATGTCACGCCCCTGCTTGCATTGACAGATGAGATTCGCCTCCCGGTTATTCAACGTGAAGCACCACAAGCAGGTCCGCCTGCGGTGGCGGCGATGGCGCGAGCCGGACGTGGCCGCGCGTTGACCATTCGCAATCGTGAACTTTGGCGGTGGGCAATGCATGATGATGCATCAGGTGCGTATCCTGCCGCCTACCGAAGCTTCGTGGGTGATGGTGTGCGTTGGGCGGCGGTGGGCGATGGTTACTTACCCACCCAACCTGTGAGCATCGCTGCAGATCGCATGCGTGCCGAGGCCGGCCTGCAGCGCACCTTGCGCATGCGGCTGCGCGACGCGGCCATGCTCACCGCCAACAGCCCGGCGTTAAAGGTCACCGCGCCCGATGGTCAGGTTTCATCGATCGCGTTGCAGCCGAATGACGATGACCTGACTTACACCGGCATCTTCACCCCGGATCAACCGGGCATCTACACCGCGGCATTCGGTGACTACCACACCAAGCTGTTGGCCACGCATGCCGATCTGGAACAGGCTGATGTGAGCGTGCGCAGGGCATTGCTGCATCGTCTGTCCAGCGAGACAGGCGGGCGGATGCTGCTTGATCCTGAGGAACTGTTGAACGCCGTTTCACAGCAACAACGGCATGCCCATGGTTCTGCAGCAGGCCCCACCACCCCTGCATGGGATCGAACCTGGGTGTTTACGCTGTTAATCGGCGCGCTGTCGATTGACTGGTTTACTCGTCGCATGATGGGGCTTGCATGAACACGTTGCGCGAAAAACTTGAAGCCATCCACCTGCGAACGCTTCGACAAATGCGGGTCGCGCGCGGCTGCCGTGCTGGTGCGATGTGGCTTGGTTTCGTGTGGGCATGCGCGATGGTCGATGCGGGCTGGTCACTGATCGGCAACCTGACGGTGGATGATCCCTACACGATCGTTGAACTGCACCAAACCGCGCGGTTCACCCTGGGCCTGCTTGTGTTGCTGGGTGCGGCCATCGCGTTGTGGTATGCGCGTCTGCCGAAAGCAGTGCGTCAACGGGATTTAACCCATTACGCCCGCCACTGTGAAGCACAAGGCAACCACCCGCCCGGTACGCTGGTGAATGCCATCGCCCTCGAACACTGCAAGGCAACACCACTTGCCGCCGCCCTTTCACAACGTGCCAAAGCACAAGGCGACCGCGTAGCCGAAGCTATCGATCCGGTCGAAGGGGTCGGCCGATACGGCGAGCGACGCTTCACCGCATGGCTGTTGATCTTTCTGACAGTTTGGCTGCTCACCATCTTTGGCGGCAAGGCGGTCACCGCGCATTGGGTCGGTATGCAGAACGTGGCGAGGCTGCTTGATCCACGGGGCGACCATCCACCTGTCGCCTGGCGAAGCATCACGGTTAAGGTGCAGCAGCACGACACCAATGTGACAGTCATGCCGGCCATGCAGCACAGACGTTCATCCATGCGCGTGCGACTTGATGATGGAACCACGCTACGTATCGACACCACATCGCCGGGCGATCCATCCATCACCCTTCGCGATGTTCGCACCCCCATCACCTTTGTGGTTGAAGGTGAACATGCGCGGTCGCGCTGGCAGACAGTGACGCCCCAAGTGTTGCCCAAGGTGCTGTCGGTTTCGCTGGCTGTTCAGTTGCCTGAATCCGATACGCGCAATCCCTGGCCGTCGGATCAAACCGTGATCGCACCAGCAGGTTCCAGGCTGCACATTAGCGTTCAGGCAGACCCATCGGATGCATCGCTCGAACACCCCGAAGCGATGGGCAATTCGCTGACGTTGCCGGTCAGCCAAGGCGACCACGAACACGAACTGTTTCTGATGAGTTCAAACGGTTTACGATCGCGCGAGCCGATCATCATCACTACCCGCGGCCTCACCCAGGCACAAATGGGCGAACTGGTGGATGGTGACGCCGCACCGACCCAACAGGCACCACTCGACACCGGCATCCCTTTCAACCCCACCACCCGCGATGGCACAAGCAAGCCCGAGGATGCGGCAAACGATCGCACCGCATCCGGCACCACAGGTGATGAAGGCGAGGGAAGCGATAACGCCATCGATGATCACCCCATGGCCACGGAACTGGCCCGCGGCATGTTGCATGAGCAACTCTTGCGCGTCCAACTCGATCGACCCAACGTCCAACGTTTTGCCGATCAGGCCCCGCCAGCGTATCGTGAACAGGTGGCCAGATACTTCCTCCGCATTACCCGCGATGCAGGTAAGGAGCGTGCACCATCCGACAACTAACCCAACTCATTCTGTTGATGACGATCATCGCCGGCTGCATCTCCATCGCAATGGGCGAAGATCGCAAAAAAGCCACCACCGCCGCCGAACCGCCCAAGCTGCGTGTCGGCCAGGTGATCTACGACCAGAAGAAACAGAAGTCACATTGCTTCAGCGAAGCGTTCCTGGCCCAGGTCGATCGTCAGACCGCATTGCGTGTGCACCATCGCCTGGAAAATGTGCCGCTTGAATCAGCGAAGTTGTTCAACCATCCGCTGGTCGTCATGCACGGCACCGGCAAATTCACGCTGACCAAAGCACAAACGCAGAACCTGGCGCGTTACCTCAAGCGTGGCGGCATGTTGTTGGCCAGCAGCATGTGCAGCAATAAGGAATGGGATGCAAGCTTCCGGGCAGCCATGGCGAAGGTGTTACCCAAGACCAAGTTCGAACCGATCCCGGTGAAGCATCCGATGTTCCGCACGCTTTATGACATCAAGTCCGTACGCACGGTGAAAAAAGCGGAGCACCCGATCGTGGGCGTGAAGCTCAAGGGAAGATTGGCGGTGGTGTATTCGCCCATCGATCTGCGCGATGCCCACAACCTGGCCAAAGAATGTTGCTGTTGCGGCGCGAATGAAATCCGTAACGCCATGCCGATCAACGCGAACGTGTTGGTGTATGCCGTGACGCGGTGATGTGGGAGGGGCGATCAGTTTTCTGCTGACCACTGTCGCAGTCTGGGCAGGATCACATCAATCATCAGGATGCGTATGCACGCCGCCACCGGCACGCACAGCAGCAGGCCGTACATCCCGCCGACCGCCCCGCCGATGAACACCACCACAATCATCGTCACGGTATCCAGGTTCACCGACTTGCCGCCGATCCATGGCGTGAGAATCCATCCCTCGACAAACTGCACAATCGCGAACACGATGGTGGGACCGACCAGCACGCTCCAGTACCAGCCTTCTTCCATGGCCCCATCAATCGTCGGCGCGTTCAGATAACCCAGCAGCATCGCGATGGGCCAGACCACGCCGCCCACGAATGGAATCAGGCTTAGCAATCCGCCGAGCAATCCCAGCAACAACCAGTATGGCACGCCGCAGATGAGAAAGCCCACGGCAAACATCGCGCCCATGATGCCTGCAATGATGATGCGCCCCCGCACAAACGCCGCCACCGCCGCATCCATCCGCTGCACCACTTCAAGGATACGTTGCCTGGATGACGCCGGCAGGTATTGCTCCAGCGATCGCGTCATCGGACTGAACTGCCACGCAAAGAAGAAGAAATAAATGGGAATCAGTGCCGCGCTCATCGCCAGCGAGGTGACGGTGCCGAACAGCCCGCCCAGTGCATCGGCCACATGACCGCTGCCGCTCAGTACCGCGCGTAAAACCGGTAGGGCCACCCCGGACGGGTTTTTCTGTATGTCCTTCAAGCGTTTTTCGAGGTCAAGTTCCTTCACCCAGGCAGGAAGGTCTTCACGTTGGGTCAGGTCTTGCGCCCACGCCTCCAGATCATTGGCAAACGTGACCGTCTGTGTTTTCAATGGCGTATACATGTACGCACCCAGACCCGCCACCGCCAACACCAACACCACGATCAACAACACGATGGTCAATGGACGCGGCATCTTCGCGCGGCGTTCGGCGTAGGTGATCAGCGGATCAAACAGATACGCCAACGTCAGCGCGATCAGCAGCGGGGTGAAAATACTGCGCAGGTAGTAACCAAACCACACCAGGAACAGAACGATCGCAATCAGCACCACATCGCGCACGGCGGCGAACTGCCACAGTCGTCGGTCGGCCACGGAGGGTCGGGGGGGACGGTTACCTGTCTCGTCGCTCATGGAGCATGCCCTAGCGCGTGGTCTTCTGGGCCGGGTCTTCCAGGGGGATATGATCGACGGCAATATCGATGTGCCCGAACGCCTGGTCGAAGTTGAACCCGCCGGTAAAATCGTCCAGCGTGTCGTCCGGCGAAGCCTGCATCAAGCCGCCATTCACCATCGAGAACACAATCTGGCCAAAGTCTTCCGTCGACTGAATCCGCCAGCGTCGCAGCATCATTCCCGCCAGCAGGCCGTACTGTTCGATGGCGTAATCGCGCAGGCCCTCTGAAAGCTGCCGACCGCTGACGTGGCGATCCTCCTCCGGCAGTTCTTCGGGGTTGCGGTGCGTGCGATGGACGGTGTAATCCAACCCCCGCCGGACGAAGTGGAATGCGTCCAGCGGATAGCGGGTAGTGGCGGCCACTTCCTTCAGCGATTTCGCCGGATCGGGTTGCTCGGACTGATTGGGCATGTGTAAAGGATATCCGCCAAACCACCACTCATTCAAGCCGGCGGCTTCACGCTGAGGTGACGATTGCCCCCGACGCAGAACCGCAACGGCTTATTCGCCCATGCCCCGGCATACGCCACCCCGATGCGCGGGCAGCGGATGATCTGTTTCGACGCAACGCGCCGGCCACGTTCGATGAACAGTTGACCGCTGGTTGTCATGTCTTCGCCATCGAGGGTGCGGTCGATGCGCAACGCCTGACACAGCTTCGCCGGGCCGGAGCAGAGATCGGT
>JANQFT010000590.1 GCA_028277685.1 Phycisphaeraceae bacterium | reverse complement strand
GATCGCGCCGATCACGACCCAGTGAAGATTACGCCATTGCACGCCACCCCGCGATGTTTGTGCGGGGATGGCAGCTTCCTTGCATTGCCGGTCAGTCATCGATTGATCCTGTGAAACAGCACCCCGATGGTTGGCCTCAGCTTCGTACACACATCCGCACCAGTCACCCGATGGGTGATGGTAGCGCGGTA
Source organism: Phycisphaeraceae bacterium (assembly GCA_028277685.1). Classification (GTDB taxonomy): domain Bacteria; phylum Planctomycetota; class Phycisphaerae; order Phycisphaerales; family Zrk34; genus JANQFT01. The sequence goes on along the minus strand of JANQFT010000590.1, from coordinate 2,846 downwards.
AAATGAGCCAGGCTAGGTGGCAGGCGAATCAACCACCAGCATCACCGGGCCATCGGCTTCGCTGGTGATGTGCATGTGTGCCCCGAAAATACGGGTGGCGACGGGAATGTACGTCCCGCACGCGGTCACCAGTTCATAAAACATCCTACTCGCCACTTCCGGGGGGGCCGCATCGGTGAAGCTTGGCCTGGTGCCCTTGCGGGTGCAACCGGCGAGAGTGAAGTTCGGGATGAGCAATAGCCCCCCACCGGTATCTGCCAGGGAGCGGTTCATTTTGCCTTCGTCATCGGGGAAGATGCGCAGCGCTATCAGTTTTTCCGCCATCCAGGTGATGTCGCTTTCTCTATCGCCTTCGACCACACCCACGTAGACCAGCAGACCGCGCGCAATCTCTCCGGTCGTTTGGCCATCCACCACGCAACACGCATGTTCCACTCGACTAACCACCGCACGCATCAGCCATCACTCCCGTTGTCGTATTGTTTGAGCGCTGCCGCATAGACCTGTTGCACGCGTTTGCGCAGCGCGGCCGGCTTCAGCACGCGCACCTGATCACCATAGCCAAGCAGCCACCAGGTGATTTCGCCCAGGCCATCAACCTCGAACGCCACGTGGCAGCAACCATCGTCTGCAATGCGGTGTTCCATGCTGGGATGCCAGCGTACTTCGGCCACGTTCTGCGCGACCTTCGGGGTAAACTCTAGTTCCACCTGGTAAACCTTACCTTCCGGAATCATCTGCCACGCTTTGCCAAAGTGCTGTTCAACACTGAACGGTTTTCGCAGTACGAACGTGCGTTTGGTGAACTGCAGGTCGGCAATGCGCGCGAGTTTGAATACACGCACCTGCTTATGGATGCCACTGTGACCGATCACATACCACGCCCTCACGCTGTAATGCAGATGATAGGGACGCAGATCGGTGGTGATGGTGTCGCCGTCAAACAGGCTGTTGTAGGTCAGCGTGACAATGCGCTTTTCGTCGATGGCCTGCTGCAGTAGCGCGTAGTTATCCGCATCGCCCTTCACCTTCGCGGTGGCACCGGGATTCACGGACACATTGCCCATCATCTCCTGGCATACTTCGCGGATGCCGGGGGGCATCATGGTCAGCAGCTTGTTGATGGCTTCGGATGCAGTCGATGAAAACGGCTGCTGTGGGGTGGCCTGGGCGTTCTTGGCCATCAGCATCAGGCCCATCGCCTCGCTGACCTGCAAGTTCACCGGGGGCAGGAAAAAACTCGGCTCGATGCGATAGCCCTGCGAAGGCTTGTGGTCATAGGGAATGCCTGCTGCCTCCAACGTGTTCAGATCACGAAACAGCGTGCGCCGGCTGACACCCAACTCGGTCGCCAGTTCCGCTGCCGACATCGTCACCCCACGCTGCATCAGCGTGATGAGCCGCAACAATCGATGAACACGCCCCACTTTCATGCCGGATATGTTAACAGATAGACGCCGCGTGGCAGTGTCGACTTAGTGGCACTGGTTGAATAACCGCAGAAGCGCAGAGAAATACTCAAACGAATCTTGCTTTGATCTCTGCGCTTCTGCGGTTCAAACATCACCGTTGTTGATACACCCGCACGTAGTCGATTTCGTAGCGCACCGGGAAGATGGCATCGTCGATCTTCTTGCCCCACGTGCCACCGAGCGCAAGGTTGAGCAAAATGAAATGTGGTTTGCGGAACGCATCTTCATCATCGTTCAAGTCGTCGAGTACCGCCGTGTGGTATTTCTGTTCGTCGAAATAGAAATCAATGCGGTCTTCGAACCATTCGATCGCGTAGATGTGGAAGTCGTCATACGGCTGCGGCGTGACAATCTTCCCGCCATACGAGGCATGTTTGCCCGTGCGGGCGAAGTGTACGTTGGCATGAATGCGCTTCGGATCATGGCCGACGAATTCCATGATGTCGATCTCCCCGCAGCGCGGCCAGCGCACCTCATCGCGATTCGCGCCGAGCGTCCAGAACGCTGGCCACACACCCAAACCCTGCGGAATCTTTGCCCGCATCTCAAAGCGACCGTACCGCCAACTCGCCTTCTTATGTGTGTTGATACTGGCCGATGTGTACTCGGCAAATTCTCGCGCGTGCTTCCACTTGTCGGAGACCGGTCGATAATTCTGATTGGGCATGCGCTGCTTATGCCCCTCAATGATCAACCGCCCCCCTTCCACCCGCACGTTGGCCGGGTCATCCGTGTAGTACTGCTCCTCTTTGTTGCGCACGAAACCCAACTCATGCGACCACTTCTCCGCATTCGGCGGGCCATCGACATCGAACTCATCGGACCAGACTAACCGCCATCCCTCCCGCGCACCCGATTCCCCATCACCCTTCGACAACGAGGCGCAACCGTTGGCCATACCCATCACACAGACTCCAAGCAGAAAGAGAATCATGCTACGCATGGCTCTGTCCTACCCGCGGTTGATGCGCCATGCAAGTATGGCGGTGATGTGGAGGATGGCGATCAGCCAGGAGATGAAGACGAACGAGGCCTTGCTTGACTTATGCCGCAACAGCGAGCGACCCAGGCAGCCGCCGGGCCAGCCGCCGAGGAGTTCAAGCAGGTGCAGCGTTGTTTCGGGGACGCGCTTGCCGCCGCGCGTCGCGCGCCACTTGTCGAAGGCGTACCACACGAAGGTGAGCACGCTCATCAGCAGGCAGACGTACAGATAGCTCCGCAGGAATGGCATCAGATCACGCCGGCTGAACCGGTAATGATCGGTTCGCTGATGTATTCGCGCGGATCGGTGATTTTGCCGGTCAACGCGCTGGCGGCAACAGTCAGCGGACTGGCCAGGAACACGCCGGCTTCCTTGTGGCCCATGCGGCCGGG
>JANQFT010000434.1 GCA_028277685.1 Phycisphaeraceae bacterium | reverse complement strand
TCAATCGATCAGGCCCTTGTCCTGATATTCCTTGAGGCGGTAATACAACGTGCGCACGCTGATGCCCAGTTCCCTGGCGGTTTCATCGCGGTTGCCATCGTTCCGGGCGAGGGCGGCGAGAATGGTTTGTCGTTCGATGTCGGCGAGTTTGGCTGGGTGATCAACAGGCTGAGGTGGATCGGCGATCTCAGCGGCAAGTGGTGGGGCAACAGGCGGGGGTTCGCTGGCCATCAGCCGTTGGCGGGCGCGGCTGAGCGCGACTTCCAGATCGCCCAGGTGGCAGGGCTTGGTGAGGAAATCGACCACATCGAGATGGATGGCCTGACGTGCGGTTTCCAGATCGCCGAAGCCGGTGAGGATGATGACCTGCGTGTTGGGCCAGCGTTGGCGGATGCGGCCGAACAGTTCCATGCCGCTGAGCCCCGGAAGGTTCAGGTCAAGAATCACAACGGGTTGCGGTTCGTCGGCCATGACCTTGAGTGCTTCCTCGCCGTTGGGCACATCGGTGACATCGCAGCCGAGTTTGGCGATGCCTTTGGCCAGCACATCGCGCAGGCGTTGTTCATCTTCCACCAGGAGTACACGCAACGGAGTGATGTCAGCCATGTGGGTCGCCCTCCAATGCGGGCAAGATGATGGTGAAGGTGCTGCCGCGGTTGGGGCCAGCGCTGGTGGCACGTAGCGTGCCGCCGTGAGATTCGATGATCGCGTGACTGATGGACAACCCCAGGCCCGTGCCACTGGTGCCGGCGCCGCTTCGGGTGGTGAAGAATGGCTCGAACACACGGCTGAGCGTGGTCGGGTCCATTCCCTTTCCGTTGTCGGTGACCTCGATGCATACTGTGTCATGATCCTGCTTGCCGGTGATGGTCACGTGACCGTTGTCATCGGTGGCCTGCAGTGCATTCACCACCAGGTTCAGAAGTACCTGCTTCATTTCAGCATCGTTGGCGTGAACGGTCAGGGTGTGTTCGGACAAGTCGGCTACCACCGAGCGATTGCGGTACGCGGGCAAGGCTTGCGTCATGGTGATGACATCATCAACCACCGATCGCATGGAGACTGTGCTTTTGCCTGCATCACTTCCGCGGGAAAGCGACAGCAACTTCTCGATAATGCCTTTACACCGAAATGCTTCCTCGGTGATGATGCTGAGTGATTCACGCGACTCGTTGACGGTTGCTTCATCCAGTTTTTCACGCAACGCGCTCAACGTGAGTTCCGCGTGACCGGCAATGATGCCCAGCGGGTTGTTGATCTCATGCGCTACACCCGCAGCGAGAAAGCCAACGCTGGCCAAACGCTCAGAGCGCACGAGTTCACGACTGGCACGTTCCACTTTGGCTTCCAGGTCGCGGTACAGTTCGCTCAGCTGGGCGGACATGCGGTTGATCTCTTCCACCAACATGGCGAATTCATCGGTTCGCTCCGCATCCAGGCGCTGATCGAATGTTCCTGCGGCAATGCGTCGCACGGCGGGAATCATCCGGTGCAGCGGTCGCATCACACTGCGGTATTGGACGATGCCGATGCACACGGCCGCAAGGAGAATGACCGAACCAACTGCGACGATGTAAGTGAAGGTTTGCTGGACTTGCGCGGCCGCGGCGGTCTCTGCGCGATCGATACCGGCACGTGTGTTCGCCGCCTGCGTGGCCATGTGGTTTAGCGCCAAACGCACGCCGGCCAGTGCCTGGGTTGATGATTCATCATCCGTGAACAGTTGATCGATCACCCGCGATAACTGATCGAGTGCGGCTTGTGCCGGTTGACTGGTTTGGGGATCGTCCTGAATCAGGCGGCGTAATCGTTGTGAAGCGCGCTGCAACTGTGTTCGGGCCCGGACGTGATCGGGGTGATCGCCACGCAATGCTTCGGCTGCGGATGCAATGGGCAGGGCTGCTTCGTACACTGCACGAAGACGTTGGTATTCATCCACGGCCGAGGCGAGTTGACCTTCCAATCCACGCACACCCCATAGCGACACCCCAGCCAACACCACCACCGCGCCGACCAGAGCGGTCAACTGAATCGACATCTTTCGGCTGAGTGTCATGCCCATTCATCGTACCGGGCGGCATCATCGACGAACAGTCTGTATGTGTCTGCATGTATTGCAGGAACCGCTTACCTGCCTGCTATCTTTCACTCGGTGCCGAGCAATCGGCGATGCATGCATCGGGGATCAACGCGTTTCATTCTTGATCGGTTTGTTTACACGGGGTCTTATCAATGCGTCATGCGAGTTTGTTGGCGGCACTATGCATCGGGTTAGCGGTAACAGGCACACTGATGGCCGAGGATACGGCTGACCTGCAGATCAAACCATCGCCCGATGAATGGCTGCCGATGTACGAGATGGATGAGTTCATCGTCACGGCATTACGCGGCATTGGCCAGGCGTTTGATTTGCCATACACCGTAAGCGCCATCGATGAAGAAGAATTCCATCAGCGCATGTATCGCACCCTGCCGGAGGCGCTGCGGTACACCACCGGCGTGCTGGTGCAGCAAACCGGCCACGGGCAAGGCTCGCCTTACATCCGTGGATTCACCGGCTATCAAACGCTCATGCTGATTGATGGCATCCGGTTGAATAATTCCGTGTTCCGCAGTGGCCCCAACCAGTACTGGAACACGGTCGATCCGATGAGCATCGCCAGCATGGAAGTGGTCAAAGGACCGGCCAGCGTGCTGTATGGTTCGGATGCCGTGGGTGGCGTGGTGAACGTGCTCACGCGGTCTCCTTCGCGCGTGGAGGAAGGATCCGATCTGGGTGGACGGTTGTATTACCGTTATGCGTCGGCCGGCAACGACAGCCTGCTCCGCGGCGAAGTGGATGCAGCGATCAATCCCGGGTTGGGCGTGTTTGGTGGCGTTACGGGTAAGTGGTTTAACGACCTGCGCGGCGGGCGTGATGTGGGGCGGCAGAACTACACCGGTTACGATGAATACGATGTGGACTTCAAGGTGCGATACGACCTGAACGACAATGTCGAACTGGTCGCGGCACATCAACGGGTGCGCATCAACGATGCCCCACGCACACACCGCACTGTGTTCGGTATCGATTGGGAAGGACTTTCGGTTGGTTCCGATCTGCTGCGTCAGTTCGACCAGGAGCGCGAACTGACTTACCTGCAATTGCACGCGACGGAACTGGAAGGCGTTGCCCAGGAAGCACATCTCAGTGTTTCGTGGCACGAGCAATCCGAAGTGCGCCACCGTGTGACCGGCAGCAACAGCCTGCGTTACCAGGGGTTCGACGTGGGCACGTTCGGCCTGTTCGCCACGCTGGTCAGTGAAACGCCGGTCGGCAAACTGACCTACGGATTGGAATACTATCGCGATGAAGTGAACTCGTTTTCCAACCGCAGCACCATTCAAGGCCCGGTGGCGGATGACGCATCATACGACTTGCTTGGCTTATTCGTACAAAACCAGTTTGACATCACGGATAAACTCCACGTGACCCTTGGTGGCCGCTTCACCTATGCGCACCTTGATGCGGACCGCGTGCAGGATCCTATAACGAATCTGCCATTCTCGATGGATGAAGATTGGTCGGCTTTTGTGGGAAGTGCCCGCCTGGTGGCGGATATTGTGCCGGAGCAATGGCATTGGTTTGGCGGCATTTCACAGGCGTTCCGTGCCCCGAACTTGTCCGACACCACGCGCTTCGACACTGCGCGCACCAACGAGTATGAAATCCCCGTCACCGGACTTGATCCGGAATACTACCTGACGTTCGAAACGGGCATCAAAGCGAAACAGAATCGCTGGGAAGGTCAGCTTGCATATTTTTACACCATGATCGACGACATGATCATCCGCTTCCCCACAGGGGTGGTGGATGACAACGGCACGCCGCTTGACTCATCCGATGACTTGTTCGAAGTCACCAAGGGCAACGTCGGCGATGGCTACGTGCAAGGCATTGAGTTGGAGTTGACGTTCTACCCGGTCGACCACTGGAAGTTGTTTGGCAATCTGACCTGGATGATCGGCGAGGTGGACACGTTTCCCACATCAACCAGTCCACTCACGCGCGAATATCTCGATCGCCTGATGCCGCTGACGGTGAACCTTGGCGCGCGGCACGACCTGGTGAGCCTGAACGGCTGGGTGGAGGGCATCGTGACCATCGCGGGTGATGCGGACAAACTTTCCACGCGCGATGCAAGCGATACCTCGCGCATCCCCCCGGGTGGAACGCCCGGTTACGTCGTGTTGTCGCTTCGCAGTGGTTGGCAACTGCATGACAAGGTTGAATTGACCTTTGCCCTTGAGAACCTGACCGATGAAGATTACCGCGTGCACGGTTCGGGTCTGAACGAGCCGGGTCTGCAGGCGGTCATCGGGCTGGAGGTCAGTTTCTGATCGTCATTTGACCTGCTTCAGGCGCTAGCGCAGACTGGCCTGCATGAAATCCAGCAAAACCAAATACGATCTGTCGCCATCGCTTTATCACCGGTATCTGATGGACAGTGCGAAGCCCGAGATGGCTTATACCGGCGGCGATGTGCGTGCGTGGCAAACCAGGCTGCGCCGCAAGTTGAAGACGTTGATTGGCTACCCGCCGCCGGGCAAGCGCGTGGGACTGAACCTCCGCAAGCTGTGGAAGCGTGAGCACGAACTGGGAACGATTGAACGTATTGTCTTTCGCAGTCAGCCCCACTCAGATGTGCCGGCTTATGTGTGCGTGCCGCATGCTGTAAAGCCGCCGTATACCTGGTTCATCTGCCTGCAGGGCCACTCGACCGGGATGCACAATTCGATCGGCGTGAGCATCGATGATGAAACCACCCCGATCAAGATAGGAGGCGACCGCGACTTTGGCCTGAACGCCATGCGGTACGGTTTTGCTGCGTTGTGTATCGAGCAGCGCAGCTTCGGTTACCGCAAAGAATCGGTTCAGCAGGCAACCCGTGGCATGTGTGATGACGCCGTATCCCAGGCGCTGATGCTCGGAACCACGCTGGCGGCTGAGCGCATTTACGATGTGGATCGCGCGATCGATTATCTCTACACCCGAAAAGATGTCGACCGCAAACGCATCGGGGTGATGGGTAACAGCGGCGGGGGCACGATCAGTATCTACGCCACGGCGTTGTTGCAACGCTTGGCCTTTACCATGCCGAGCTGTTCGTTCTGCACCTATCGTGACTCGATCATGTCCATTCACCACTGTGGCGACAATTTCATCCCGGGCCTGCTGCGTTGTGCGGAATCGGCAGACATTGTGGGATTAATCGCACCGCGCCCCGTCGTGTTGGTCAATGGCAAACAGGATGATATTTTTCCCATCGCCGCCGCCCGCCGCGCGTTCAAGCAGGTGAAGACGATTTATGCTGCAGTTGGTGCGGAAAAGAACTGTCGTCACGTGATTGGGCAGGAAGGCCACCGCTTCTACGCCGACCAATCCTGGCCGGTGATGAGCAAGCTGATCGGCAGTTAAGGCAAGTAACGTTCTGCCAGTTTCTCGTATGCGGTGACT
>JANQFT010000403.1 GCA_028277685.1 Phycisphaeraceae bacterium | reverse complement strand
ATTCAAGATCCGCATAGTGCCGCGCGGATGACCATGCATACTCAACTTCAGTATCGGTAAGACCACGCGTTACCGGATTGGCATGAATGTATTTCGTTTTCTCGTGCAGTTCGTCATCGGTATAGATGTTCCGATCGTATCCGCCACCGGTCTGCCAAAAATGTGTCCGTCCGTGTGAATCAGTGATGCGTGCAAGAACCGGCGCATTCAGTTCACGCCAACGTTTCAAAACCTGAGCTGATACCGGGCGTTTGAGCGCCTGCAAGTATCTTGTCATTGAGATTTGCGTCACATCCGGCATGACCAGCAGGTGAACATGCTCCGGCATGACGACCCATGCGATCAGGGGGACGGGAAACTGCATCGTGACCATGCTGAGTCTGTCAACGAAAACAGAAGCAATCTTGTTATTGTGAAAGAAGGGTTGACATTTGTAGCAACTGAATGTGAGGAAGCGGGCGTGGCCGGGTTCCTCGAAGCGGCGGAGTGTTTTGCGGAATGCGGGCATCGCATTTACCCCATGGCTTGCCCACCTTGCGGCGGAGCCGCGAAGGTGGGGCACCCAATCATGCAAGACATCACGCGATCAGGTTGCTGCCGACTTGCGGGAAGGTTGTTTCCAGCCAGGTGATGTCGGTGCTTGCTTCGATCTGTAGTTCGCCGATGCCGGCGGGGAGCAGCAGGGTGTCGGCTGTGGTGATGAGCGTGTCGTCACTTCCGTCGCACTTCAAGGTGGCGTCGCCGTTGAGCACCATCCACACGCGCGGTTGGCTGGTGTTGGCGGGAAGGGGCATGGTGTGGTCGGCGGTCATGGTGATGCGCTCAGTGCGGAAGTGTTCGCAGTGCACCAGTGTGGTCACGATGGTGTGGTCGCGTTCGATGGTGGTGTGCGGTTCGTATTGCGCGGTGTCGGCCGGGCCGAAGTGAATGCACTGCAGGGCTTGTTCGATGTGCAGTTCACGACCCTCGCGACCCCAGTCGTACACGCGGTAAGTCGTGTCACTGGGCGTTTGCACTTCGGCCACCACCGTGCCGGCGCCGAGGGCGTGGCATGTTCCGCTGGGCAGGTAGTGCATCTCGCCCACGACGGCGGGCATGGCGATCATCAGATCCGCTACGGTGTTATCTTTGATTGCGGCGGCAAACTGTTCGGGAGTGACGCCTTCCTTGACACCCTTATAGATGACCGCGCCTTCATCGGCATCCACGATGTACCACGCTTCGCTTTTCAAAAACGCATCGGGGTGATTCGCCACGTATGCCTCACTGGGGTGTACCTGCACGCTGAGGTGTTCGCGGGCATCGAGGTATTTGCAGAGCAGGGGGAAGCCACCCTGGTCGCTGAGTTTCAGTTGACCGAGTACCGACTCACCATGGGCTG
>JANQFT010000367.1 GCA_028277685.1 Phycisphaeraceae bacterium | reverse complement strand
CCCTCCCTTGAAGGGAGGGGGGCTGATACCCTAAACCTCAAGCCTCATACCCCAGGCCCGAGGCCCCAGGCCCCAGGCCCTTCCCTCCGCCATCTCGCTGAATGGATTCTCGCCGACGACCTGCCCGTCCGCCTGCAAACGCAGTTGCACAAACTCATCTGGCCCGATGATCGCCGCGGCGTCTGACGTCATGTTCGATCGACGATCCATGATCTACGATGTGCTATGATCTGAACCAGATCGTAGATCGAAAATCGAAGATCGATAGATGCCGATGAAAGTACGTCTCAGCAAATCATTCCGTTTTGAAGCCGCGCACTTCCTGCCCACGTTCCCGGAGGGGCATAAGTGTCGGCGGATGCACGGCCATTCGTATCACGTAGATGTCATTGTGGCCGGCGACGTGCCGGAAGAAAAGGGCTTCCTGATCGACTACGGCGACATGAAAAAGGCGATTGCCCCCATCGAAGAACAGCTCGATCATTACGTGCTGAACGACATCGAAGGCCTGGAAAACCCCACCGCCGAAAACATCGCCCGCTGGATCTGGCAACGCCTCGCCCCCGCCCTGCCCATGCTCGATGAAGTGATCGTCCACGAAACGTGCACCAGCGCCTGCTATTACCGCGGGGAGTGAAGGCATCTTCAATTTGGTGACCTACGATCTTCGATCAGGAAAAGATGCATGTCCGATGTGCGTACGGTCATTGATGAAACCGTGAAGCAACTTGGCTTCGCGTTATGCGGTGTGTGCGAGGCGAAGCCGAGTGATCGTGCTGATTTCTTTCGGGGGTGGTTGGCCGACGGTAAACATGGGGAGATGGACTACCTGGCGCGGAACGTGGCGGTGCGGGTGGATCCGGAAGAATTGGTTGAGGGGGCGAGGGCGATTGTTTGCGTTGCGGACAGCTTGAACTCGGAACTACCTGACTCAAGTTCCGAGTTCCGCGCCCCGAGTTCCGAATTTGGCCAAGTCGCTCGTTACGCGCAGTATTCTGACTACCACAAGGTACTGAAAAAACGTCTGCATAAGCTGGCCGATCGACTCGCTGAGCAATATCCGGATGAAACCTTCCGGGGGTGCGTGGATACCGCCCCGCTGTTCGAGCGGGAACACGCTGCCCGCGCGGGGCTTGGGTGGATTGGCAAACACACCCTTCTGATTAACCCCCGGGAGGGGTCGCACCTGTTGCTGGGGGCGATTGTGACGACGCTCACCATTGAACCTGACACACCGGAAGTAGATCATTGCGGTACGTGCACGCGGTGCATCGACGCATGCCCAACACAGTGCATCACGCCATATTCAGTCAATGCATCACGGTGTATCAGTTACCTGACGATCGAACACCGCAGCGCGATCGATCCAAGTTTGCACGAGGCGATGGGCAACTGGATTTTCGGCTGCGATGTGTGCCAGGATGTGTGCCCACATGTGCGGAAAGCGAAGCAACTATCCCCCTCTCCCTTGCAGGAAGAGGGCCGGGGTGAGGGTAAAGCGCAAGATAGAGTCGCGCGGCAAGAAGAACATGCCGCATTGTACGAAGTCTCACCCTCCCTCAACTCCTCCCTTGGAGGGAGGGGGATAGAAGCGGAACCCCCCGAGTTCCTCCCCGCGGCTACGGGATACCAACAACTGCACGTATCGTTCGACTTGTTCACCATCCTCCACTGGACCGAAAACGACCGCTGTGACGCGTTCATCGGTAGTGCCATGAAACGGGCGAAGCTGGACATGATGCAGCGCAACGCACTCATCGCGGCGGGAAATGTGTTGCGTAATCATGATGTACCAGCATTGCGTGATCGCATCGAACAGCTTGCGGCCGATGACTCCGCTCTGCCATTGGTTCAGCAAACTGCACGAGATGTGCTGGCTAACTTCAACGCTTGACCGATCGCAGCGGACTGTGCATCATGGCTAAAGTTGTGGATGGAGCCGATAACATCCGCCCTGCGGCCACGGACAGGCAATCTGATGCGGGCAACTGAACCCGCCTCCACCCAGACCCGATGAAGATGTTATGCACCACCGACGGGGTGAGTGTACATCTTCCGGGAACCCCTTCTCTGAACGAATCATCATGAAACGAGCTATCAATCTTCTGCAGGAATGGTCCATCCCCCTGATCGCCGGCGTGATTGCCGCACTCATCGTCGCGAACATGGACAGCGGCTTGTACTCCATCCTTGTGCACGATCCAGTTCACACTTGGCCCGAACACATCAGTGAATACTTTGATGGCACATACGACCCCGAAGCAGCCCATGCCGCTCACGGTGGTCATGGTGAGGTGGAAGAACACATCGACCACGCTAAAGATGGTGCGCACGATGTGGTTGCGCACACTGATGATCACGCAGATCATGCGCGCGCCGAAGACCATCACGACAAAGCACATGGTGACGATGACCACGGCAGCCACAGCGGACACGGGTGGGACCACTACTTCACCATGCATTTTCTCATCAATGAAATTTTCATGGTCTTCTTCTTCGGCATCGCGGCAAAGGAAATCGTTGAAGCGATGCTACCCGGCGGTGCGCTGAATCCCCCGAGTAAGGCGGTGAATCCATTGCTCGGCACGATCGGTGGTGTGGCTGGGCCGGTGAGTGTCTACCTCGGATTAAATGCGATCATGGGTGAAGCTGACTGGGCGAGCGGTTGGGGCAGTCCCACCGCGACGGACATCGGCCTGGCATGGCTGGTGGCGAAGTTCGTGTTCGGCTCGGGTCATCCGGCGATCAGTTTCCTGCTGCTGCTGGCGGTGGCTGACGACGCAATCGGCTTGGGCATCATCGCGTTCTTCTATCCGTCAGCTGAGCCGGTCTGGCTGAACACGTTGTGGATCATCCCCGGCATGGTGGTGGCCTTCGCCCTGCGGCGCGGTAATGTGAAGAACTGGGTGCCGTATATCCTGCTCGGCGGCGCATTCAGTTGGTGGGGCCTGTACAGCGCGCACCTGCACCCGGCACTGGCGTTGGTACCCATCGTGCCCTTCCTGCCTGCGGGCAAATATGATGAAGGCCTCTTCGAACAGAACGAAGGGACACACGATGGTCATCTTCACTTACATAGCACACTGGACAACTTCGAACACAACCTGAAAGGTTTCGTCGACTTCGGCCTGTTCTTCTTCGCTTTCGCCAATGCGGGCGTGAGTTTCGCCGGCATCAACAATCTCACATGGGTCGTGCTGCTGAGCCTGCTGGTCGGCAAGATCATCGGCATCACCGGCTTCAGTTGGGTTGGCGTGAAGATGGGCTTCCCCATGCCCAACGGCATGAAGCTGAAACACCTGTTCGTGGCGGCGATGGTCGCGGGCATCGGCCTGACCGTGGCGTTGTTCGTGGCCGGTCAGGCGTTCGAAGGCGCGACCCAGGGCTCAGCCAAGATGGGCGCGCTGTTCTCAGGCGGCATCACGTTCCTGGCGCTAGTCACCGGGGCGATCTTGAAGGTTAAAGACGGTGGCGGGACCAAATAAGGCTAAGCCGACACGGCAGGCTTCTCCGGCACACCCGTGATCAGACGATTCACGATCACGATAAACACGCCGGTCAACATCACAAGCACGAAGTACAGCGTGACGAACACCCACGGGAACGTGGCGGCAGTGAAGGCAATAACGTAGTCCCAGCCGTACTTGCGTAGTTGAGTTTTGTCGATGTGGAATTCGAAGCCCACGTGGATCATGATGAAAGCCAAGCCCGTCATCGTCAGCGCGCGGATGACCAGCGCGGCCGATGCGTACTTCTCACCCAGCAAGTCAGACAGGAACTGCGACAGCGCCAACCCTGCAAGCAGCAAAACCGGAATAGAGGATGACCTTGCGCATGTCGTAACTCGGCTCCTGTAAGAACCACTTGTGCCCCACGCCGCACACTGCATTTGGGGTGATACCGCCGCTCCGAGAAAGAGGGGCTACTTTTCGCCCTGCGACTGCTTGCCGACCTCGCCGCTTTGCATCAGGGCGTAGCGGAAACCGATAGGCCCGAGCAGCAGATGCACCGCCACCATACCCACCAACAGGTTCTTGGCCATATCCACACCGGGGATGTCGTGAAGCTTGTGATCGATCAGCAGAATCAGCGCCAGCGCCACCCCAGCCTGCGGAACAAAGGCCAACCACAACTTGCCTTGGCCCTGCGTATCGCCGCCGCCAAGTTTCAATCCGCCGGTGATGCCACCCCACACCGCCGCGTTGCGCACCACCACCAGGATGCCCACCCACATCGCGCCATCGATCAGCGCTTGCACATCCAGCTTCGCACCAGTGACGGCGAAGAACAGGCAGTAGATCGGCAGGCTCATCGCTTCGACCACATGGAAGAACGGCTCAGTCTTCACCGGCCAAAGGTTACGCATCACCAACCCGGCCGACAGCGCCATCAGCAGTGCCTCCAGGTGAACCTTCTCACCCGCCACGCTGAACGCGCGTTCTCCCACCAGCGCGATCAATAAACACGAACCCACCAGAAAGATCGGCAGATGACGACCGATCTTCTGCACGTACCACGCCATCAGCGCACCGAACACACCACCCACCACCAATGAACCGACAAGCTGCACGCCCACTGCAAGCAGAAACATGCCGCTGAATTTCGTTTCAGGATCGACCATGCCCTTGCCGATGGCGAGCATCGCGGCAAACAACACCACCATGGCCATGTCTTTCACGATGGTGACTGACAAAGCCGTGCGCGAGATCGGCCCGGCGGCGCGGTGTTCGCTGATCATCGCAATCACCACCGCCGGACTGTTCGACGCGGCCACCAACCCCACCAACGCGGCAAGTACGATGGCGGTGGTTGTCGGCAAGGCGCTATCAGTCACCTGCAAGATGCCGTACGTCGCGCCGCCTACCAGGATCCAAACGACAATCATCTCTACCCCAGCGATGACCGAAAGACGCACAATCTGCGTGCGCAACCACTTCAGGTCGATCTCACCCCCGGCAGTCAGCGCGATCAAGGCGATCGCCAGATCGCCGGCGAACTTCAAGTGATCATCCACCTGGTTCTGCGTGATCACCGCCAACGCGACCGGCCCGAGCAATAACCCCACCAGCAGGTACCCGCTGATGCGCGGCAGGCGAATGCGATCGAGCAGCATGCCCGCCAACCATGCGCACAGCACAAGCAGCCCCACACTCATCGCAGTGCGCGGTCCGGGCGAAAGCGGCGCACCGGTCCAGATGGCCACCTGGTCGATGCACAAACCCAGCAGGATCAACAGAAGCAGGCCGATCGTTATGATCATGCATCACCCCCCGCTGGGTTGGCATCTTCACGCAAGGCCTTGATCGCCACGCTGCTCAACCAGGGCACGGCATCGCAGATCAAACCCACCAGGATCACCACCATCATCAATTGACCGGCATCCACATACCGCACAGCGTCGGTCGGGGGCATCAACATCACGTAGCCGGCGGCCAGTGCGATGGCGAGCGGGCTTTGTCGCATCGGCGCGCGACGCAACGGGCTGTTCAATTGCACCGGGCCGGCGTGCGCGTTCACCTGGCGATGGGTGATCAGTCGCTTGAACACCATCCGCGCGACCACCAGCACCACCACCAGTACCGCGCCGGTCTGGCCAATCATCGGATCTGCCAGAATACCCGCGACCAGCATGAGCACCATGGCGATGGGTTGCTCGGCATCAATGATCACCCGACGAAAACGCGTGAGCACTTCGCCGGGCATGTTGGCCAACACCGCGCCACCCAACAACGAAACAAACAACGGGGAGTAACCCAGCACCGCCGCCCCACCGGCCATCAACGTAACCGTGCCCAGCAGCACCACCAGGAATTCCGCATCACTGCGGCCGGCGATCCGCATCAACCACCACGTCATCAATCCCAACACCAGTGCGATCGCCACGCTCATCACGCCACCGATGAGCAGCAACACCACAACATTGTCGGCACCATGATCGAGCTGCGCCCCTGCGAACACCAGGCCGTAACAAACAGCGGCGAGAATCGATCCCACCCCCGAGGCACCGCGCAACAGTCCACGTAAGGGTGTGTCAGCCGTGCCCACCTGACGCAGTGAACGCACTTCCGGTGCCCAGCCGATCGCACACGCACCAAGCAGTGGCGCCACCATGAGCTGTTCGTACCATTGCCAGTTAAACTCATCGCTCAGCAGCCAGATCACGCCCAGCGCCATCGCGCTGAACACCACCACACTCACGCCGGCGTCAAGCAAAGCCAATCGTGATGTCGAGCCGGGCAACATCTGCGGCAACCTGCGATGCGCCTGCAGCCCAACCATCAACCCGACCCAACCCAGGCAGAACAACACCAGCGGCTGAAGCGTAAGTAACTGGTCGCGCTGCACCACACCACTGACATGCGGCCCCAGCAACAGACCAATTGCCACTGCCAACCACCCACCCGTGGTCAGCGCCGCCCCGATCGGTGTACGCCGAAGCGACCACCACTGCCGTCCGGAGACGACCAGCGCCAGCGTCACGACGATGATGAGTCCGATGAGGATGCGCATGTGGTTGATCGATTGATCAGTTAATCCGTTGATCGGTTAATCAGGAAAGAATGCATGTACCGCTTTGCCCGATTAACCGGTCAACAGATTAACTAATGTCGTATCCCCCTGAACGTTTCGACGGGCAGGGTGAAACAGATCGCGGTATTGGGTTGGCCGAACTGGCTGCCGATTTCGTCGACGAGTTCGGTCACGCGTTCACACAGTTCTTCGGGCATGACGCTCATCACCATGCGGCTGCCGGTGTTCTCGGGAAACAAGCTGGCCAGACCGGCGAAGATGGGCATTTCCTTGCGGACGATCTGCCCCATGCCGTGCGATTCGATGATGGTGGCCCCGCGTACCCCGATGTCGAGGAAGCCAGTCACCAGTTCATCCACCAGGTCGGGCTGATCGATGATGATGACCATGAGTTTGAAGGTTGGCGCATCAGACATGACGATTGTCCTCCGCAACCAGACATCGATGCAGGCCATCACCATCGGCCGCCTGACGCATCGCCTTGAGCGCACCGGGCGTGTGGCAGATGCGTGCCAATCTCGCCAATAGCCGCACGTGGTCCCACGCGGCTTCTTTCGGACCGACCAGCACGAAGATCACATCACTAGCCGGATGCGCCTTGTGGCCGAACTTCACCCCCCGCTTCACGATGGCGGCGGCAACAAAACTGCGCTCGGCCTGCTGAATCATCGCGTGCGGAAACGCCACGCCTTCCGGGGTAGAGGTCGAGCCTTTTTCCTCGCGCTCAATCAGCGCCGCGTAGATCAGGTCTGCATCCACCGTCGGCTCCGCCTCGCCGATACGCGAAGTCAACTGCTTCAACAGATCATCACGCGATTCGGCTGAATCCAGGACCCAGCATAGTTCCGGTCGAATGAACTCGGTCAGTTTCATGGGCGTTGCCTTGTTTGGTCGGTCATGACCTCGCGTTGCGGGTTCGTGTGAGTCAGTCTTCCGGAATCTCGCGAACGTCGGACTGGTCGGCAGCATCTCGACTGGCCAGCAACACGCGCGCCATCCGCAGAGATTCGACCGTATTGTAATAAGTTTGATCGCCATTCAGGGCGTTCATCAGGTCCTGGCCGACGTTTGCGGTACTGCCCATCGCGGTGATGTCGCGCGCCTCGGCATCGTTGGTGATCAACGTACAGACATCATCACGGCATTCGACCAAACCTTCAGCACCCACCACGCGCAGGCGATCATCGCCATGCGTGGGAGCAGCCGCGGGGCGAAGGAAGTCGGCATGCACCAGCGCGCTGCCGCCGTTGCTCATGGCGAAACACACGGCCACGTGATCTTCCATGTCGTTGTAATCCGCCTTGCTGACATTCCCCTGGTGTCCGCAGGTGGTGGTCAGTTCCAGGCCCGTCGCGAAGCGTACCGCGTCGATGCCGTGGCTCGCAATCCACAGCAGCGTGCCGCCGTATTTGGCGCGATCTTTGTAGAACCATGGCCTTTGCTGACCGAAGCGATACGACTTCTGTGCACTGGCCATCACCGGCTCGCCAATCAGGCCCTGCTTGATCGCTTGCTGCGCGGCGCGGAAGTTCACCCGGCTGCGCAGGTCGAACTCCGTCAACAGCGTGCATTCCTTCTGCGTGCACAACGCTTCGATCTTCGCCAGTTGTTCCCACGTGGTGGCGATGGGTTTGTCCGACACCACCTTAAGCCCGCGTTTCAAGGCGGCACGCACCACCTCCCCGTTGTGCGCGTAGACCGCACCGACACTCACCGCATCGATGGGCAGCTTGTCCATCGCCGCGTGATAGTCGTCAAAGAACGGTACGTCGGTATCAAACCGGCCGGGCAGATTGGCTGATGCTTCGGCATCGACGCCGTCGCATGCGCAGCCGACCGCCTGGGCTGCTTCCTCTTTCACTGTCCGCATCAGGTAGTGGTGTCCATTACCGCCAACGAAAAGAATGTTCATGATGGTGTCGCCAGTTTGGCTGCCAGTCGGATGGCAGCCTTCAATGAATCTGGTTTGGCTTTGTTCCGTCCTACGATGTCGAACGCGGTGCCGTGGTCCGGGCTGGTGCGCACAATGGGCAGGCCCAGCGTCACGTTCACCGCATCATCGAACGCCAGCAACTTGATGGGGATGAGTCCCTGATCGTGATACATCGCCACCACCAGGTCGTATCGCCCACGGGTTGCGTCGATGAATATGGTATCCGCCGGGAACGGCCCGTGCGCGTCGATGCCCTGCTCCCGCGCCATGCTGATGGCCGGCTCGATCACCAGCGATTCCTCCGCCCCGAACAATCCATTCTCCGAAGCATGCGGATTTAACCCGCACACCGCGATGCGCGGCTTGTCAATCCCCATCTGCACGCACGCCTGGTGCCCCAGTTCAATCGGATCGAACACGCGCCCGATCGACAGTTGATCGCGAATGGTAACGATGGGGATGTGAATCGTCGCCAGCGCCACGCGCAACTTTGGTGCCTCGAACATCATCACGCTGCGCTTGGCTTTGGTGTGGGCCTGGAACAATTCGGTATGGCCGGGGTAACGCTTCTCCCCCGCGAGTTTCCATGATTCCTTACAGATCGGTGCGGTGACGATGGCGTCAAGCTTCCCCGGTGCATCGGCCGGCAACATGGCCGCGGCGATTGAATCTTTCACGAATGCCAACGACGCCTCCCCCCCCTGCCGCGTGGGTTGATGCACCGCCTGGCCCAGCAGACTGAATTCATCGTAATCGACCACCAGCACTTCATGGGTGTGGTGTTCATCGACCAGCGCGCTGTCGTGCGGCATGCGCCACCAGAACGGCTCGATCTCCGCCAGGTCGGCCGCATACGCCAGCAGTTCGTTCATGCCATACACGATGAACCGGCCCAATCTGCGTATCGCCGGATCGGCCAGCGCCTTCACGACAATCTCCGGACCGATCCCCGCTGGATCACCCATGGTGATGCCGATCACGGGTAGCGGTTCGCGTTTTTCAGGTGCACTGCTCACGGGCATATGGTAGCAGGTAAAGGCGATGTGATATGTGATATGTCATATGTGGTATGTCGATGACAGCCATCTTCTGACATATCACATATGACATACCACATACAACATTCACTCCCTTCCGTTACACGCTGACTGGGCTTAGACTATTGCCCATGGCACGATTGACGATCAAAGACGGCCGCGTCATCGACCCGGCCAACCACATCGATACCGTCACCGATCTCATTCTCGAGGGTGGCAAAGTCACCAAAGTCGGCAAGGTCAGCCGGGCATCCGGTGCGGTGTTCGATGCCTCGGGCCTACTCGTCACGCCCGGATTGATCGATCCGCACGTCCACCTGCGCGAACCGGGACAGGAAAACAAAGAAACCATCGCCAGCGGTTCAGCCGCGGCGGTGAACGGCGGGTTCACCAGCATCTGCTGCATGCCAAACACCGACCCCGCGCTGGATGACGATGCCCGCATTGAATTCGTCTACCGTCAGGCGGCGCGGGCGAAGCTGTGCAACGTGTATCCGGTGGGCGCCATCACCAAAGGGCGCAAGGGCGAAGAACTGGCGGAAATCGGTTTAATGAGCAAGGCCGGTGCGGTGGCGTTCAGCGATGATGGCTGCGCCGTCGCCAGTGCCGGCGTGATGGCCAAGGCACTCCGCTACGTGAAGATGACCGGCAAGGCCATCATGCAGCACGCCGAGGAACCCACACTCACCGGCGGTGCGGTGATGAACGCCGGCGACATCGCCACGGAACTGGGCCTGGGTGGTTGGCCACGCGTGGCTGAGGAAGTGATCATCCAGCGCGATGTGTTGCTGAATGAATCAGTCGGTTGTGCGTATCACGTACAGCATCTTTCCAGCGGCGGCAGTGTCGATATCATCCGCCGGGCGCGTAAAGCCGGGCAACCGGTGACTGCCGAAGTCGCGCCGCATCACCTGCTGCTGACCGATGAAGACTGCCGCACGTACGACACCAATTTCAAGATGAATCCGCCGTTGCGACAGAAGGTGGACATCAAAACACTACTCAAGGGTGTAAAGGATGGTGTGATCACGGTGCTGGCCACTGACCACGCCCCCCACACCCAGCAGGATAAGGATGTGGAATTCGCCTCCGCCGCGTTCGGCATCGTGGGCCTGGACTGCGCGCTCGGCCTGTACGCCAAAGCCCTCATCGACACCGGCACCATCGACTGGCCCCACATGATCGCCATGATGACCATCCACCCCGCGCAGCTTTGCGGGCTGGATACCAAAGGTACGCTCAGCGAAGGCATGGATGCCGACGTGACCCTCATCGATCCGAACGGCAGCCACACCATTGACATCAACCACTTCGCCGGTCAGGGACGCAATTGCCCGTTCGACGGTTGGGAAGTTCCCGCCAGGCCCGTAGCCACCATCGTGGGCGGAACGATCAAGATGAACTGCGAGAAGCAGCGGGTGAAGCGGTAGGCCTGGGGTCGTTAACTCGTTAATTCGTTGACTCGTTAACGGGTTGTTCGTTGGGTTTGCCTGAAGATTGCGGCCTCGCTTCGGGGGTGGGTTCGGGCTTTTCGTGGGTGATGGGGGTTTCGGTGATTTCCGGTTCGCTCGCGGTTTCGGGAATGGTGTCGTTCAGTAATTGATCCAGTACCTGCTTGCGCACTTCGCGTTCGACATCTTTCAACTGGGCATGACCGGCGTTCTGCTGCCGCACCTGATTCAGCCGTTGCGCCGCCGCCGCCACCTGCGCCGAAGCCGGCCCACTGGGATGACGATCGATGTACGCATCCAACACCTGCGCCGCCTGACGCTGACGTTCAGCCAGCGGTAACGTCAGACGATTGATGTCAAAAAGTTCGGCGGTCATTAACCAGAAGTCACCGATCGCGGCCGACTCCGCCGTGCGCAGCGCCTTCACCCTTCGTGCGGTGGCGCGCAGGCGCGACAGTTCCGCGTCCACATCCGGTGCGGTGGCGAACAGGTTCACCCGGGCATACCGGCCGTTCAGTTCCACGTTGAAGGCCTGCAGTTTGGCGCTATCTGTTTTCGCGATGGTGGTCAGTCGCTGGGCATTGTCGTTGAGGATGTCGAGTTGCCGTTGAATCTTCGCCGTGTCGGTGCTGGGCGAAGGCGGCACGAGCAGTTTGGCCAATCGCTGTTCCAACATGCGCTGCATGGCCTGGGCCTGGGTCATCTGTTGCGTGGTCGGCGCGATGGCCGTTGCATCGGATTGACCGATCTGCACCGCCGGGGCGTCAGCCTGCTGAACACTTGCCGGCGCTGGTGCGCTGGTCTGAACCGTTGTGTCGTTCTGCGCTTCGGCCGCCGTTTCCTCGGTGGCCACGGATTCCACTTCCGCCGTCGCATTCGCAGCCGCGGGTTCGGTTGGGCCAGCAGGTTGCTCAGCCGCTTCATCCGCCCACGCCGGGCCAACCAGCACAACCGCCAACAGCCATATCAGAAGATGATTTTTCATAATCCATCTTTCCAGCAATTTCAGGTGCATCCAGTATAACCCCTTTGACGTGGGTGGCTGGGGATGGTTCTGGTGCAGGGAATTTTTACCGCAGAGACGCAGAGACACAGTGAGTAGACAGGATGAACAGGATTGACTGGAGGGCTCGGATTTAACAATCCCGTTCATCCTGTCAATCCTGTCAACTCGCCTCTGCGCCTCTACGGTTCAAACGCCACCAAATCCACCGCGCAACCGCCAGTTTTTCCACGCGCCCGCATCGCCGGCCATCCGACGTATAATCACCCGTGATGACCACCGCACGGACGCATGATGCCATCCCCTTCCCCGGCGACGATGCCAAACGCCTGCTCGATCGCCTGCCCCCCGATGCTCCCGAAGCTGAAGCTGCCTTGCTCGGCTCGCTGCTGGTGGCGGGCGGGGAGAACATCCACGTCATCGGCGAGGTGATGCAGATCATCAAGGGGGCGGAAGACTTCGCCATTCCCCGGCACGGCGCGCTCTACGAAGTGCTGGTGCAACTGTACGACCAGAACCAATCCCTCGACAGCGTGCAGCTCATCCAGGAACTGCGCAACCGCCAACTGCTCGAACAGGTGGGCGGCACCGATTACGTGGTGAGCCTGGCCGAGCAGGTGCCCATTGCCACCAACGCGCCCCACTACGCAAAAATCGTGCGCGATCGTTCGAAGATTCGCCAACTCATCTACGCCACCGGCCGCATCCTAGAAAATGCGTACAACTCGTCAGAGTCGGCCGATGTGGTAATCGACAAGGCGGAAAAGGAAATCTTCGAAATCGCCGAGCAGCGCAGCGCCTCCGACCCCACCGCCGTGGT
>JANQFT010000258.1 GCA_028277685.1 Phycisphaeraceae bacterium | reverse complement strand
AAACTGAACCACTACCGGAAGTACGAAGCGACGCGACTTCGTCGCATTGCGTGGAAGATAAATGACAATTGACTCATACTCAGAATGCTTCTAATGTTCATCCGGCAACACCGGCTGCCAACGGTCCGCGTAAAGGGTTGAACCCACCGGCGAATCGATGTGCGTACAACCTTTTACCTGACTTCCGTCCCGGCGATGCGGACCCCGGGCAATAGCGGAAGGAAGGTCCGTCTATGGCTAATCAGCCAACACCGTTACCCGAACAGCCCAGCCTTGCGTACCTGAAGAAGCTGGCCAAGCAGCGGCTTGCCGACGTGCGTGTCGATGAGCCGGATGCCAAGCTGAGCGATGTGCAGTATGCGATTGCCAGCGAGCATGGCTTTGCCAGTTGGCGAGCGCTGAAGGCGCACGTCGACAAGCTGGATGCTGCCCGTATCGAGCCGTGGCTTGCCGCCGTGCAGGCCGGCGATGTGGACAAGTGTGCGGCGATGCTGGATGAGAATCCTGATTGGGTTCACACGCGGCTGAATCACAATCGCACCGCGCTTCACGATGCGGCGATGAACCATCACTTTGAACTGGGGAAACTACTGGTTGAGCGCGGGGCAGACATTCACGCAAGATGCAAAGGCGACAATGCCACGCCGCTGCACTTCGCCAGTGAACGCGGTCCGGTCGAGCTGATGCAACTGCTGATCGACGCCGGTGCGGATGTGAATGCTTCCGGCGACTTGCACCTGCTGGGTGTGATCGGTTGGGCAAGCTGCTTCACGAAGTCACCTGACCGAAAGTTGGTCGGTTTCCTCCTGGCGAACGGGGCGAAGCATCATGTGTTGTCCGCCATCGCCTGCGATGACATGCAGGCGTTAGAGCAATACCTCGCGGATCAGCCGCAGGAGATTCACCGTCGGATGAGTAAGTTCGAGCAATTCCGCACGCCGTTGCATTTTGCCGTGTGGTGCGGCAGGCATGCGATGATCGAGCGGTTATGCGAACTGGGCGCGGAACTGGCGGCGGTGGATGAGAAGGGTCGCACGCCGTTGGCGCAGGCCATCATGCAGGAAGATGATCGTGCGGAGCAGATCCTGCGGGATCATGGTTCGCCCGAGCCGTCGGAAGTCGATGCGAAGGTGTTGTGTGATCAGGTGATTCCGATTCTCGGTGTGAGCGATGTGGGGGCGAGCATTGATCACTACGTGAATGTGTTGGGCTTCGGCAAAGGGTTCGTTTGGCCACCGGACAAGCCGAAGAAGCACTTCGCCAGTGTTGGGCGAGGATCGGTCACCATCTTTTTCGATTCTAACGAACCACGAGTTCCGGGGGTGCGGATGTGGATCAGTGTGGATGATGTCGATCAGTTACACGCGGAATTCGTGGAGCGCGGTGCGAACATCAAGGAGACGCCAGCCAATCGCCCGTGGGGCATGCGTGAGATCAGCGTGGTTGATCCGGATGGGAACATTCTCCGCTTCGCCAGTGCGAACACGGAAGAATCGTGATTACCATGTTGTGTTGATGGACAACGCAATGCTCAGGCGTTGCATGTAGTCATCGTGTTCGATCACCTGCAGTCCGAACTGCTGCAGGTGATCGTTTGGTAACTGGGCATCGAGCAGTGTGAAGCCGCGCGCGTTGAGGTGTTCCACGAGATGCACCAAACATACCTTCGAAGCGTCGGTTCCCTTGTCAGACAGATGGAACATCGATTCGCCGCAGAACGCACCGCCGAGCACCAGGCCGTACAACCCGCCGACCAGTTGGTCATCCCGCCACGCTTCCACGCTGTGGGCGATGCCAAGTTGGTGCAGTTCGCCGTACGCTTGGATGATGCGCTGGTTGATCCAGGTATCGCCATCATTCCGCCGCGGTTCCGCACAGTGTTGGATGACCTGGTCGAATGCGGTGTCGCGGCGGATGACGTAATCACCATCGCGGATGCGCTTGGCCACACTGCGCGGGCAGTTGAAGGTGTCGAGCGGGATGATGGCACGCTGCTCGGGGATGAACCAACCAACCTGGTTGCTTTCCCGTGACTCAGCCATGGGGAACGCGCCCTGTTGATAGGCGGCCACCAGCAGTTCGGGCGTGAGTGGGGGATCATGCGGGTCGGAATCGCGAGTCATGCGGCTATTCTAGCGATTCGTCCTTATCCGGTTTTTCTTCGGGTTTGGGTTTTGGCTTGTAAAACCCCATGCTGAGCTTGGCGTTCAGTTTCTGCAGCATGTTGGACAAAGTGACGGCATCGGTGCGGCGGAGGCGAACCAGTCGCTTGGTGCTGTTGGCGAGTTTGGCCTTGAGGTCGGCAAATTGTCCATCGACGATGGCCGCGATGTGAGCCTCGTCGGTCAATTGCAGTGAACCATGATGATGATACTTGCAGTGAACGAGCCGATGATCGGTCAGCACGATGCCTGCAAGGCCCGCTTCGCTCCGCGCGAAGTCGGAGTCGTTGAAGTAACCAAGAAAGTTTTCGCCGGCATCGAAGTCGAACCACGCGCCAAGGCGATGACGTACTTCCTGCGGGATGCTACGCCAGGCTTTGGCATCGAACTTGAGCACTTCTGCTTCAAGCGTTGCATAGTCTTCGCCACAGACACCGTTCACGCGGCCGAGCCAATCCAATGCGTATCCGCCGGAGGGAATGACCACTTCGCATTGCACGCCTTCGGGCGTATGGAAGGTTTGGCAGTGCAGGGAAACGTCTTTGGCCTTTTCGCGCGAGACGTAATACGGAATCGGCTGATTGAAGGGCGTGGGCAGTTGTTCGATGGGCGACATGGTCGCGAGTACTTCACGCGGCGATTGATGTGAACGCACGTTCAGTTCGTAGCGTGCTTCGATCTCACCGGGGTTGACATACTGGCCGGTTGCCTTGTCGACCCAGGGCAAAGGGCGGGCGATGAGGTTGGTTGGCTCTCCGCCGGCAATACATTTCATCGGCATGGATGCGCGGAAGCCCGGCAGGTCGAACAGGCGAACGTGGAAGCGGAAACGCACGCCGAACGCGCCCACATCCACCACTTGCAGCAGCGGGCGGCGACGTTCTTTACCGGTGTATTGTTGATGGGTGACTGGTGTTTCGGTTTTCGTTTGCTTGGCTGCAGTATCAACCGCATCGTCTACGGCATCCATGGCCACGAAAGAGCCATGCGTGTTCGGCTGGGAGGGTTCTTCGCCCATTGCCTCTTCAAGAGACAACTGATCCTCAGGTGGGTCGGATTGCGTTGCGGGCGCAGGTTCAGGTTCAGACGGCTCCGGCTTGGCGTCTGCAAGGTCAAGGGTGTCATCCGTGGGGGATTCCTGCTCGGGGGCGGGATCAGTCGAAAGGGCGGACTGGACGCTGGAGGCATCCATCACTTCCTCTTTCTCTTCGTCTGCATGGAAGCGGTCGAGATCAAGCCAGCACACCACTGTTTCGTCGAGCATCTCGCCTGCATCAGGTATCTGGAAAGTCGTCTTGCATGCAGGACACCGCGCCGCTTTGCCGCCAGCGGCATCGGGTACGTCCAATCGAACAGAACACTGAGGACAGTGAATGGTTCGCATTGCCTGTGGCTCCTGGGCGTCGAGCCGATCGTCAGAATTGGCCACCATGGTGGTTCCCTTGAAAGTATAGCAGGCCTGGTGTTGTGTAGCTCGTTGCCCCTCGAACTACTCCGTCGCGGCAAGTTCTTCCAGTCCGTACTGCTTGATCTTTTTATACAACGTGGTGCGATTGATATCGAGAATTTCAGCCGTCTTTTGTCGGTTCCAATCGTTGGCCTGCAACGCGGCAAGGATGATGCGCTTTTCTGGTTCTTCCAATGCTTCACGCAGGGGTTGCGGTGTCCAGTTGGCGGGAACCCAGCCACCGGGATTGCGACGGCGTTCAACGAAACCAGGCGAGCCGTCCGGTTGCTGATAGCGAATGGTTTCCGGCAGGACATCGGCATCCAACTGTGGTTTGCGGCTGAGGACCACGCCGCGCTCGATGGCATTTTCCAACTCGCGCACGTTACCAGGCCATTGATAGCGGCGGAGCAGTTGCAGCACTTCATCATTGAAGCCGGTGATGACCTTGCCCGTTTCGCGGCAGTGTTGCTGAAGGAAGTGTTCGGCCAATCGGGTGATGTCTCCCTCGCGATGCCGCAGAGGTGGCAGTTCCACATTCACCACGTTGATGCGATAGTAAAGGTCTTCGCGGAACTTGCCCGCTTTGACCATTTGATCAAGTGGTTGGTTACTGGCCAGCACGAAGCGAACATCCGCCTTGTGGGTTTCATGTGAACCGACTGGTTCGAACTGCCGTTCCTGCAAGACACGCAGCAGCTTCAGTTGCAGGGTTGGCGTGGCGCTGTTGATTTCATCGATGAACAGCGTGCCGCCTTCAGCCGCACGAAGTTTGCCGGGTTTGTCGCTGTCTGCACCGGTGAAGGCGCCCTTCACATGGCCGAACAGTTCACTTTCCAGAAGGGTTTCGGGGATCGATCCGCATGCCATGGTGACGAATGGTTTGTCTTGCCGCGGGCTTCGATCATGCACCGTTTGCGCGATCATGGATTTACCCGTGCCCGATTCGCCGGTGATCAAAACCGTGGTGCGACTTTCTGCGACCGCTTCAACCAGGTCAAACACCTTCTGCATGCGATGGTCGCCGCCCACCATGTTGCCCATGCCGCAGCGACGCGACAGTTGATCCTTCAGTTGGGCGTTCTCGGCCAGCAGCATTTGTTGCCGCAGTGCCTTGTCGACAGTGAGAATGATTTCCTCGTCGACGATTGGTTTGGTGAGATATTCAAACGCACCAAGTTTCACCGCTTCGACGGCAGACTCAATGGTGCCGTAGCCGGTGATCACGATCACCACCACGGATGGATGATTGCGGCGGATGCGTTTGAGCAGTTCCGTGCCGTCCATGCGCGGCATGTTGATGTCGGCAATGACCAGATTAAACGGTGCATCAGCGGGCGCACCGCTGAGCACCATGAGTGCCTCATTGCCATCGCAAGCCGTGGCGGTGACGTACTGCTTACGCTGCAGCAGTTCACCCAGGCTGTCGGCCACGATGGGGTCATCATCGACAATCAGAATACGCGCTTTGTGCTGCGCTTCAGTCATCACAGTTCGCCTTGTTCACAGATGGCGTCCAACGCACGATCAACACGGCACCACCGGTCGGACGATCGACCAGACGGATCGTGCCTCCCATCGCCCGCATGATGTCACGGCTGATGGCCAGTCCCAGTCCGTGTCCACCTTCTTTGGTGGTGAAGCCGGGTTGAACCAGGCCGTCATCATCACGGGGAACCATCAAGGCCACGCCGGGACCGTTATCCGCGATGCGCAGTTCGATGTTCTCCCCGTCGCAGCACCCGGTGATCTCGATGCTTCCGCCGCGCCCGATGGATTCGATCGCGTTACGCAATGCATTGTTCACCACCGCACCCAATGAGGCCGCTTGCACGTCCTTCACCGCATCATCCAGTTTCGCCCGCATGGTGATGCCCTGCTGATCCGCCTGGGGGCGCAACAGCCTGACGATCTGGTCGATCGATTGGGCCAACGTGATGTCGGCGTTGGTCGGCATGCCCTGTTGGTTGCGTGTCCAACCTTGCAGTAATTCAGCCATCTGCCGCATCGCGTCGCCCGCAGTACGCAGGTTGTCCACCGTTTGCGTATCCGCGGAGGCGGTTTCACCACTCGCATCGTTCAGCTTTGCTAACGCAAGCGAGACATGGCGAAGCGAACCATCCAGCAGATTGCTCAGTTCATGGGCCAACCGCGCATCGGGCGATTGGTCGTCCGGTCCGTTGTCTGCATGCAACATCATCACCCATTTCATCGACCGAATCGGGCAGACGATTAACTCGATGTTGCCTGCAAACAACAGGGGGCGTTGCGGCGTGGGGCTTGAAGCTTGCGGAACAAAACGTCTATAGCGGTCTGCAAATCACCCGCTTATCGGTACTTCTTTGCCGCGGCATGCATGTGTTTCTTCACCACCTCGTAAACCATCTTGGGTCTGCGATATTCATCGACAGTTCCCTTGTTGTTCATGTTGCGCGGGCGCGTTTTCCACCATTCTTTGGTAAGTCGCACATCGCAGAACTGCCAGATGGCCACGCCGCAGATATCCGGATGATGCAGATACACCTCGAGCAGATCGTTCATCGCATCGCATTGATATTCTTCGGTCCAGCGATCGCGGTGTGACTTCCGCCAACCGTAAATGCCGCCGGCCCCGAATTCCGACATGATCACTGGTTTGCCCTTGCCGCCCGTCTTCGGCGAACTGTGCAGCCACTTGAGAATGTGATCGATGCAAGGCTTCACTTCGCGCGAACCATACCAGTTGTCATAGCGATTCCACGAAACGATGTCTGCATGCTTGTACGCCTTATCGTGCAGGTCGTACATCGAGGCATAGGTCACCGGTCGCGAGCCATCCAGTTTCTTCATCAGCCGCAGCACGCGACCATGTTCTGCCGCACCACTGGCGTTGCGGTTCTCGCATTCATTCAGGCAGCCCCACATGATGATGCTCGGGTGATTCTTGTGCCACGTCACCATCTCGGTGGCCGAGTCGGTGATCTGCTGCTTGTACACCTCCGTGGTGATGTCCACCGTGCGCGAGTGCGTTTCCTCCCAGACGTAGAAACCAAGCTCGTCGCACAGATCAAGGAACCGCATGTCGTTGGGGTAGTGACTGGTGCGGATGAAGTTGCATCCCAGGTCCTGCATCAGTTGCAGGTCGGTCATCATGGCTTCAACTGGAATCGCACAGCCGAACTGCGGGTGATCCTCATGCCGGTTGTAGCCGCGCAGGCGGATCGACTCGCCATTCAGCATCAGTTTCTTGCCCTGCACTTTGATCTCGCGGAAGCCGACGCGGTCGACCTTGTCGTCCATCACTTCATCTTCATCCAGCAGCAGCACCTCAGTCAGGTACAGATTGGGTTGCTCCACCGTCCACGCATCCACATCAAGGTTGGTCAAAGACTTCTTCACCACGCGCGTGGCTTTGCCCTTGATCGTGACCTGCCCGGCGTCAACCAGGTAATCACCCAATTGCACCACCACGCGACGCTTCAATGCTGCCTTGGCCAGGTTGGTCAGTTCGATCGCCAATTCGAGCGACCAGGTTTTGCCCGAGCGCACAGGAATGGCGTCCAGGCGGGATACGTACACATCGTCCAGCATCTGTAATTCGACCGGGCGTGTGATGCCGCCGTAGGTGTAGTAATCGTTTTCGATATGCAGCGCCGAATGCGGTCCGAACGTGTTATCCACTTTCACCAGCAATTCATGCTCGCCCTCATCGAGGTTGGGCAGCGCGCATTCAAAGGGTGTGAACGCATCGTAGTGGTGACCGACATGTTTGCCATCGACGTAGACATCCGCGGTATGGCTCACCCCGCCGAACACCAGACGCACCGCGCGGCCGTCACTGTAGAACGTTCTTCTCAACCAACAGATGCCGCGGTAGTCTTCCATGCCCGGCAAGGTCTCCCAGGCACTGGGCACGTTGATGGGGCGGTTGACCTTCTTCAAGATGGCCGACCGTTTCGCGCCCTTGTGTTTCTTCACCTGTGCCCACTGCTCAGCAGTCACCAATTCCCAAAGGCCATCCAACGACTGAACCGTACGCACACTGTGTTCATTGAAAGTACGAAGCAATGGCAATCTCCTTGAGCACGAACTGATCACGCAGTCTACACCACCACACGCACTGCGCCACATCGCAGCCACCATCAAATGCAAGCTTCAAAAACGGCGCATGAAAAAAGCCACCTTGGGGATTCGAACCCCAGACCTGAGCTTTACGAAAGCTCCGCTCTGGCCAACTGAGCTAAGGTGGCGACAAACCGCACATTGTATCGGCGTTTGCGCGGTTGGCAATGAGGGGAGGAGGGTGGAAGGCATTGAGGCACGAAGGTCTGCCTATGAAGCGACGCGGGCTACCCGCGTTGCGGCGCGAGCCAGCTTATTCAAAAGACCATGCGGCAAGGCGGGTGTACAACGGACCTTCGGGTTGCAGGTGTGATTCCAGAAGCACCATCTCATTCGCAACAAAACCGGTGGCAGGGCATTCCGGTTCAGGTAACGGATACGCCGACCGCGGTGGCGGTTTTCGGAACCGGCCTAATGTGATGTGCGGGCGATACCGCCGGCCTTCCATGGCGAAGCCGATCGCATGCATGGTGTCTTCCATCTGATCCACCAGCTTTGCCAGCATGTCTGGCAGATTGCACGATGCCGCCACCACGCGCGGGCGACGTGGGTTGGACAGGTAGGTGGTGTTGTTGATGTTCAGTTCGAATCTGTCGATGCCTTCGACGGCGAGCGCGGCGGCATGCAACACATCATCCATGCGCGATGCTTCCACATCACCCAGAAACTTCACCGTCAGATGAATATTCTGCGGCGACACCAGGCGAATGCCCGGCACACGTCGAAACGCGCCGGCGGTATCGATCAGATCATCCAACGCCACTGCGTCAGGCTGGATCGCAAAGAAGCAGCGTTGGGTGGAATGGGCAGTCATGCGAGTCATCAAGGCATCGAGCCATCAAGCCATCGAAGAGGGCGGCAACACCACGCATACCTTAGATGGCTTGGTGCTACGATGCCTTGTTGCCTTGCTTATCCTCACGCGAAGCTGGTGAGCGTGGCGAGTTCGGCCAACCGCTGGTCCAGGTCATCACGGGAGATTTCGCGGAGGCGGTCGAGGGTGAAGCTTTCGATGTTATAGCTGGCGACGACGGTACCGTAGGCGAGCGCGCGTTTGATGGCGTCGAAGTCGGTGCGGTCGGTTTGGGCCAGGTAGCCCATCATGCCGCCGGCGAAACTGTCACCGGCGCCGGTGGGGTCGATCACCTGTGATGCGGGGTAGGCCGGCAGGGCGAAGAAACCCTCAGCGTGACGCAGCAGGCAACCATGTTCACCCTTCTTGATGACGACGAATTTCGGCCCCATCGCGCAGATGGCGTCGGCCGCTTTTACCATGTTCGTATCACCGGCGAGTTGTGCTGCTTCAGAATCGTTCAGTACCAGGCCATCGATTTGTTGGAGCACTTGCTTGAGTTCATCGAGCGCGGTGTCGAGCCAGAGGTTCATGGTGTCGGCCACGACGAGTCGGGCTTCGGGAAAGTCGGCACGCATTTCCAATTGGTTGGATGGATGCGTGTTGGCCAGGAACACATAGGGCGTATCTTTGAATGACTCCGGCACGGGCGCGAGGTGCTCAGCCAACACATTCTGTTGTACATCAAGGGTATCGCGTTCGTTGATGTTCTCGTGATATTCACCGGTCCAGCGGAAGGTTTTGGATCCTTCGCGGATTTCCAGGCCGGTGGCGTCGATGTTGAAGTGCTCGAACACGGCCATGTGCTCGGAGGGGAAGTCTTCACCCACCGCGGCGACGATGCGCACGGGGCAGAAGAAACTGGCCGCGGCGGCGAAGTAGGTGCACGACCCGCCGAGAATGTTATCTGCGCGACCGGTGGGGGTGATGACGGTGTCGATGCCGATGCTGCCGGTGACGATGAGGGACATGGGAGATTTCCGATTTGGTGATTGTCGATCTTCGATTGACCCGCGATGCCGCTGCGCGGTATCGCGGCTTGGGTTACTGGTTGTTGAATGCGGTGAGGCAGTTGTTGATGCGGGCGATGGTGGATTGTTTGCCGAGGATGTCGAGGGTGGCGTCGATCGGCGGGGTGACGGTGGAACCGCTGATGGCCACCCGAATGGGCTGGGCGAGTTTACCTATGTTCAACTCGCGTTGTTCGCAGAAGGTGTTGATGGCATCGTGCGCGGCGGAGCCGAACTCATCTTTGGGTAACGCTTCGAGCGTGGGGAGGAACTTGGCTAACAGCGTGGCGCCGTTGGGATCGCCTTTCGACATGGCTTTCTTCATGTTCTTGGTGCCGAAGTCATAGGTGATCGCACCATCATCCACGAAAAAGAATGCGCCTTGTTTGACAGGGTCGCGCAGCGTTTTTGATCTTTCGCGATACGCCTCGCAAAACCCCTGGAAAAAAAGGTCGTTGGTGTTGGCGAAGCGGAGTGAAAGCGTTGGCTCGTTCAACATCCACACGGCATCACACAGTACTTCCAAGGGTAGGGCTTTGATGGCATCGGCACTGAACGCGGCGAGTTTATCGCGATCGAATTTCCCGTTGCTTTTTCCGCAACGTTCGAGATCGAAATTCGCGGACAGATAATCGCGCTTGACGGTTTGTTCCTCAACATCATCTCCCGGGTTCCACCCGAGTAGTGCAAGATAGGTGCACAACGTTTCGGGCAGATAACCACTTTCGCGGAAGTCTGCAACTTCGATTTCAGGCAGCGTCAGGTTCAGGTGTTGTGCGATGAGGGTGGCGATGGTGATGTCATCGTTTTCTTTGTTGAGGAATGCGGTGATATCTTCCGGGGAACAGCCCTCGCCTGAGGGGGGAGGGGGTTGCAGGTTCGCATCTTTCGCGGCAGCGCGGGCGGTCTTCGCTTTGTCCCGTTTGCTCATCTTCGATCCGTCGGCGTTGAAGATGAGTGGGATGTGGGCGTAGGTCGGTGTGGGGAGATCGAGCGCCTGTTGCAGGGCGATGTGTTTTGGGGTGTTGTTGAGGTGTTCCTGGCCACGGATGATGTGGGTGACGCCCATGGCGGCATCGTCGATGACCACCGCCAGATGAAACGTGGGCATAAAGCCACCCGCTTCGCCCTTGCGGATGATGAAGTCTTCGGTTTGCCCGGCCTTTACGGTGACCTCGCCCAGCACTTCATCGTGCACGGTGATGTCGTGATCGGGCATGCGGAAGCGGATGGCGTCATCTTCTTCATACGCGCGATCGGCGGCAATGAGTTTATCGATGGCTTGATCGTAGATGCCATCGGCTTTGTGTTGTGACTGGCGGGGGACATCACCCTCGTTATCCCAATCGAGACCGAGCCATTTGAGGTCTTCAAGCATGCTGCGTTCAGAGGCCTCGGTGGAACGCGCGAGGTCGGTGTCTTCAATGCGCAGCAGGAACTTTCCACCGTGCTTGCGAGCGAAGGCCCAGTTGAACAGGGCAGTACGGGCGCCGCCGACGTGCAGGGCGCCGGTGGGTGACGGGGCAAAACGGGTGACGACTTGATCAGGCATGGCCGCGATTGTAGCCGATCATTCGCTACGTTGTGGCCCTCGCCCTCGCCCCCGGAAGTGGGGTGATGGCTTGCGCGGGCTTTTGACGGTTGATGCGGTCGCGCAGGTTCATGCCCGGTCGTTCGACCAGGCGATACAACAACTCTGCCAGCGCGAGGGATAACAACCAGATCAAGGGAATCGTCAGCCATATGGGCATGTCGCCGATGCGTTTGGTGATGGCGATTGCTTCGACGTGTAGCAGGTAGACTGCGTAGGAGCGCGTGGCCAGGTAGTGTGCTCCCGGCAGGTTGAACTTGCGGCAGCGATCGTTCGCGTTGGCCAGAATGATCAGCACGC
>JANQFT010000240.1 GCA_028277685.1 Phycisphaeraceae bacterium | reverse complement strand
GACGCGATGGCCGGGGCGGGAGTTCAGGATCGGGTTGTTACATTCAGCCTGATTCAGGCCGCTTCGTGCGTACTCTCTGAGGTGGCAGGGCCGTCGATGGAGAGGGAGTAAATGGCCCGCTGGCATCCGCCTAACCAATTCACTACCCTTGAACACGGTTGCTAATCTTGCCCACACCGGACTTTTTCCCATGGTCAACCAACCAAATGTCGTCATCTTCTTCACCGATCAGCAGCGTTGGGATGCCAGCGGTTTGCATGGTAACCCGCTTGGCATCATGCCGAACTTCGATCGTTTAGCGCACCAGGGCACGCACCTGTTCAACAGTTTCACCTGTGCGCCGGTGTGCGGGCCTGCGCGGGCGTGTCTGCAAACGGGCACGTACATTTCCACCAATGGCGCGATCAGCAACGGCCATGGCCTGCCGGATAACCTGCCCACCATGGCCGAGTGTTTCAAAGGGGCGGGTTATCACACCGGGTACGTGGGCAAGTGGCACTTAGCTGGGCCGGATGGCAAAGCGGTCACGGAACTCGGCGAACGCGGACCGGTGAAGGAAGGTCATCGCGGTGGATACCAACACTGGATGGCCGCCGAAGCCCTCGAGTTCAGCGTACACGAATACAAGACCGTCCTTTACGACAACAACAACCAGCCGCATCGCCTGCCTGGTTACCGCAGTGATGCGATGCTGGATGAAGGCATTCGCTACATCAACGACCATAAGAACGAGCCGTTCTTCCTGATGATGTCGTTCATCGAACCGCATCACCAGAACGACAAGGATGACTACCCGCCCCCGGACGGTTACCGCGAGCAGTACGCAGGCAGATGGACGCCCCCGGACCTCGCCGCCCTGCCGCACTACGGACGCGATCACGCCGATGATGACCTGGTGGCGCATCAACTCAACGGTGGTACATCGCAGGGGCACCTCGGCGGTTACTGGGGGATGATCAAACGGCTCGACGAGGGCCTCGGCCGCCTGACCGATGCCCTGAAGAGCTTGGACATCCTCGACAACACCATCATCCTGTTCACCAGCGATCATGCGTGCCACTTCAAGACGCGCAACTGGGAATACAAGCGGTCGTGCCACGATTCATCCATCCGCGTGCCCACCATGCTCACCGGTGGACCATTCACCGGCGGACGCACGATTCACGAGATGGTCAGCCTCGTCGACATGCCCGCCACACTTCTCGACGCCTGCGGCATCGACGTGCCCGACGAGATGGAAGGCAAATCGATTCTTCCGCTGCTGCAAGGTGACAACGCCGACTGGCCCGAAGAAGCGTTCGTACAGATTTGTGATGATGAAGTCGGCCGCGCGGTGCGCACCGGACGCTGGAAATACTGCGTGATGGCCGGCAAGAAGTCGAACGAGATCGGCACCGACTTCGCCAACCAAACCTACACCGAAACCTACTTGTACGACCTGCAATCTGACCCCTACGAACTACGCAACCTGATCGACCTGAAAGGCTTCACTCCGGTGCGCGACCGCATGCGGCAGCGTCTGATCAACCGTATGAAAGAGATCGAAGGGTTCGAGCCGAACATCCAACAGGTGGAAACCAGGCCATCCGGTCAGTTCGGCCTGCACCCGGGTGAAGCGGAAATGTAACCCCCTCTCCCTTGCAGGGAGAGGGTCGGGGTGAGGGTAGATCGCTGAGCATGCGCTGACGCGTGCTGATCATCCCCAACGCCACCGACCCCAAAGGGGTCGGCTATGCCAACTCCCCAATCGCAATTCCCGCCTCGCCTGCCGTGGTGTACAGCAGGTACGTGCGGCCATCTTCTTCAAAGATGCCCGGGTCGCGCAACTGGTACACCGGTACATGTGATGCCCCACCCACCGATGGAACCTGTTCGCAGTTCGCGCCTTCCCAGTCGTGTTCGGGCATCACGACCGACACAGGCTTCGTGGGTTTCCATTGCGTCCAGTCATCGCTGAGCGCCACGTCTGCCATCATGATGTGTTCGGGGCAATCGCCCGTGCGGCTGAAGAACAACCGCAACGTATCGCCACGCAACTGCACCGCAAAGTGCCGCGCCTTGCGTGCCTCACCACCGTGCCCGTACGGCCAACATAACTCGTTCGCGATCATCGGCTCGAGCCATTCGAAATTCGAAAAGCCATCTTCACTGCGCCCGAATTGCCCCGGCATCGTCACTGCGTAATGCTTACCCCGCCAATCGAATCGCCGCATGTACGAATGGCCCAACGCTTCATCACTGTACGCGGTGAAGCGGATGCCATCGGTCGATGTGGCCACGCACGTCACCTGCCCCCACGGCGTGTCGGGGTGACTGTTACAACAACCGTGGTAGTACATGATCAGTCGCTTGTTCGGCTCATCGATCAACACATCCGGCGATGCAATATGCCCCCGGAAGATCGTCTGCTCCAACTGAAGTGTTCCCGGTTCGTAGACTTGCCAAGGCCCGCGCAGATCATCCGCGTACGCCAACCGAATGTATGTGCCCTGATGATGCGCAAAATACAGGTAATACTTGCCCAACCGTTCAGGCAGCCAGTCCGGTGCGAGAATCAGCGATGGGCCATTGATGTTGCCATGATCATGCTCACACATGCGCGAGCACATGTCCGGAGTGATGATGGGGTTGGTATCGAATCGGGTGAACTTCATGGATTCAGCATACCAATTGAACTTCGCGAGAAATAGCCATCGAGGCACCAA
>JANQFT010000118.1 GCA_028277685.1 Phycisphaeraceae bacterium | reverse complement strand
GCTTCCTTCACTGATGCATTCTGGCTTCACAGGCAGGCCGGCGTGAAGCAGGTCGATCAGGACGAGTGGGTGTTGGCATTGATTGATGAAGTGTTCAAGATCATTGGTGTATTCACCCAGCAGCACGCCGCCTGTGCCGGAGTCGTTCACATCATTGATCAATCGCGGGTCAACCAGATCATGCACCACCTGCAGGACGGCCTTCATCTCCCACCGGCGCAGTTCATGCAGGATGCCATCCACGATCTCGCGGAAGAACGCATCACTGATGCGTTGGGTCGTCGGAGTTGGGTGCGGAACTGATGCCACGCGAGATGCATTCACTGATGCCGACGCGGTGCAGAACCACCTCGACGGTGGCATCGTTGGCGATACGTTCACGCACTGTGGTGCGACGGCCAGCCTTGTGGGGCGGATTCTTCGGCACGTAGCCGGTCTCGCGCACAGCCTGCATGACGCGTTGCCGCGCGTCAGCGCTGACCGGCCCACTACGGTTGATCACGCGTGAAACGGTAGCGGGTGAACAACCGGCCAAACGACCAACATCAATGACCTTGCTGCCATGTCTCATTCCGTTCACGGCAAATTGCCGCTGAAATTCGGCTCATGTTTTCAGTCGATGCACTAAGAATATACGTCATGAAAACAGACGAACAAGGGATAGCGGCAAAGGACCAAGCTACAAATTTGTACCGCATTAAGAGATACAAGTCATTTAAATAAGTAATTTTACAGTCAGAGCAGGGGTCTTGGGCCACCCTCGCTCTCACCAGGCTTCTTCATGGAACAACTGGAAACTCCATTGTGAAAATAGCGCAAACGGTATTTCGGGCCAATTCCGCTTGCGGCGATGCGCCAGCCCCGACCTCACCGCAGCAGAGATCCAAGTCACCACGTTAGATCACCGCCAATACAAACGTGGTGCCTGCTGGCTTGCGCATACGACCATCGCCAATGAATCGTCAGTTGAGTTTTGCCCGGCCCCATTTATCGCGGTTGCTCGAGTTGGTTTGGCCGCCGTTCCAGATGAGTTGGCGGTATCGGGTGCGGCCGTTCTTGCTGTCGTCGATGCCGGTGTCGAACATGAACAGATTGTTCAGCTCGGGCTTGAACCCAAGCAGGCGGAACGGAATCTGAGCTTCCATGGAATAGCCCTTGCCATCCACAGTGGGTACGACCGTGAATTTCATATTGGGGTACTGCGCACGCTCGTCCGGTTCGATGCCACCGCAGGCCCAGCCGAAGTCACCTTCCTTGGGGGAAGCGGACAGGATGATCTGCCGGTCGCTGTAGATCTTCGCGCCACCCTGGTCCATCTGGTCGCTGCCGATGAACAGTTCCATCGCATCGCCGCTCCAGTACTTCTTACCAACGTGGTCGTTACGTTGCGGGGTTGGATCGATCACGTTGACCATCACATACAGGTATCGATCATCCCACGCCATCACGAAGTTGGCTTCGAAGTCTTCACGATCGTGGCCAAGCGCCAGGCGGTCGGAGCCGATACGTTCGAAAGGCATCTTCGGCCATTCGGTGTAGTTGCCATCGAGAACGACTTCGGCGCTCCGCATGCGTGCAATACCAGTGGTCTTGTTGGTGAGTTTGCCCATCTGGAAACGGGGGTCATCAATGGTAAACGGTTTCTGTTGACCCGTGTGCACGGCGA
Organism: Phycisphaeraceae bacterium; assembly: GCA_028277685.1. Lineage (GTDB taxonomy): Bacteria > Planctomycetota > Phycisphaerae > Phycisphaerales > Zrk34 > JANQFT01. The sequence continues at coordinate 6,753 of JANQFT010000118.1, read as the reverse complement.
ACAATGCCTTGTTTGCATCGGTCATGTGTTTGATGAACGGTTTGTACGGACGACCACTGATGGCAAAGATGCCGTCGGCACTACCCACGCCGACCTGTCGTTTCCACCGCCAGCCAGTGGGGCTGGTGCCGATCAGTTTGTAAGACTCGTATCCCACGACGAACGGAAGCGACACTGCCTGTTCAACGTAGTTGCGCGATGCCTTGCCGCGCATCTCTTCACTTTCCACGATGCGCAGACCACCCGGAAGCCCGCTGTCCGATGGCGAAACGAAGTTCCATTCGCTCAACCAGAACGGTTTGTCACCCGCCCATTTGTTGAATTGGCGGTAGCGATCCTTATCCAACGCATACGTGTAGTTGTTGATCGACACGACATCCACGTACTTGCCATGAATACGCATGAACTGTTCGTTGTTGGCCGACGGCGTGACCAGGCGCGACCCGAGAATCAGGTGATTCGGATCGTACTTGTGCGCGCGGAACGCTTCGTGGAAGTCGGTGAATGCACCGGTGGACGTGAAGCCCATGCGCTTCACGCGATCGACCATGCGGCCGGTGTACTCCGTGCGATCGTAGGGCTTACCATATTTACGAATCTGATTCGCAAGATGGAAGCTGAACACCAGGTCTTTCTTCTGCGGGTGGTAGGCAGACTTGAATTCACTTTCGTAGGGCGGAATCCACTCAAACACGCTTTTGTTCTTTACCCACGAGTAGTCATCCAGCGGCATAAATGCGCAGATGCCGCGGTTGATGTACAGGTTGCCCAACGGGTTAACCATCCACCACTTGCCATCGATCTTCTTCGTGTAGAAGAAGCCGGTTGCTTCGAGGTTGTACTTCTCTTTGGTGCCTTTCCAGCCGCCGTACTCATCGAGTTCATCCCACTTTGGCAGGCTGTCGTAGTATTTCTTTTCACGTTCGACGTCGGCCTTCAGGTCGGCTTCGTCTTTGATCTTCGTGGGGAAGTCCACCTTGTTGTACTGACCAAACTTGTTGACATACGCCTTACCGGGAATACCGGTGGCTCGATTGTTCGATCCGTTGTCCCGCGCGAGAGGTGTGGTCTTTCCATCGCCAGTAAACACGGTGAGTTTGATCGTCTCGCGCGGATGCGTGTTGAAGAACCAGGTGAACGCCTCAAACTTCCATTCGCGGCTGTCTGTCAGTTGATTGAAAAAAACCTTGGGAAGAACGAACGTGGTCTTGCCGCCTTCACGATCGATCATGGTGACGTAGCGTGCATCCCCTTTGTACAGATACGTATTCTGACCTTTGGTGTGCGTGGCGGGGAAGCGTTTGACAGTCTGCCCTTTGAAGCTGTAGCTGGCGCCCTGGCCGAAGCTAAGCGGCAGCGCCACCTTATGTTGCACTTTGCGGACGCGGTCGGCCATGCCGGTGATGTGTACTTTCAGCACCCCGCCATCCGCAATCATCAGTTCCGCCTTGCCGCCTTCGGTATACGTGACCATCGCGCCGTTCTTCGTGAGTTCCACCCCGGTTTGCGCCTGGGTGGGTTTCTTTCCTTTCGCCATCAGTCGGGGGTAACTCATCACGATGGGATCGGGACTGTCGGGATTGGGACACCAACCCGCTTCAGTGAGTTTGATCTGCGCAGTGGATGTATTTGCCGTGATCAATACAGCTAAGCAAATGACAGCAAGCAACGTCAGGCGTCTCGTGATCATCGTAACTGGACTTCCGGATGCGGGCCGTGACCTAAGTTTGGTAGGAGTATCACAAGCGAGCATCGCGCTACGCTGTATTTCTATGGTGCGCCGGAGCCGGTGAAGTCACGACGCTGATCGGGTCCCATGTCATCCCATTCAGCAAGTGCCACACTGTCGGTATGTCCGTCACCGAACACAAAGTTGTTCGATTCATTCGGGTGTGCCTGTGCATTCCACCCCAGCCAATCTTGCTTCCACATCCACGGCCAAGAGAACATGTTGGCATCCTGAATGCCGCTGATCATGCCCTGAGTGATCTCATAGGCGGGCAACGGCGAACCGAATGTATAGTTCTTGGCTGAGCCATCGCCCATCCAGATACGCGTACCACTTAGGCGATTCGCACGAGGAATGGGATCGGTGACTGATGCCTTCTCGGGGTCAGAATCCCGGCTGCCGCCAAGTTGGCTGTTCATGGAGTACTGCGCATCACCCAGCGCTTGCCGCATGGAACTCAGTGCCGTTGTCGATTGCGGGCAGCGTTGCGCATCGCCCGCCAACCCATCATCTGAAGCTTTCTCCCACCAGGATTTTTCGGAGATGTACTGATAATCCCATTTTGCTTTGCTGGGCTTTGTTCCCCCGCGATGCGGCAATACACCGTTGTATTCAGTGATGTAGACCGAGCCCCAAATCCCAAGTTGCTTCAAGTTCGTTTGACATACAACCGAACGCGCAACGGTTCGCGCCTGCTAGAGCGCGGGAAGCAACATGGCAATGAGTACAGCCACGATCGCGACGACCACCAACAGTTCCATCAGGGTAAACACACGAACGCGCGGCGGAACGGCAGGCAGATCACCTGGTGACGTACGTGCGCTGGGATGATGTTGCATGACACGTGCTCGACCGATTCGCCATGTCCTGGGCCGAGAGGGATCGAAGCGATGCTCCAATACCCCTCGGCCCGGATGACGACGCAAGTGTCCATCAAATCCCTACCTGATCCATCGACACATCGTGCGTGTCGATTCAGCGGCGACGACGCGCCAGCGCCATCAACCCGCCGCAGGCTGCCAGCAACATTGATACCGGCTCAGGGACCTGCACAACCTGAACGCCGTTGATATTGTTACGCTTCCAGTTGGTGCTCAGAGTGAAGGCGTCATCAGTCAGACCGCGGAAGATGACATAGTCTTTACCATCACCGGCGTTCGTGGCTTCGACGGTAGTGGTGGCAGTGGATTCATCAAACGTGCCATCCCACATCTTGTACGCGTCGTAGAAGTACTTCGTCGCATTGACGCTGGTGCTGGCGACGTTGATGCCCATGGTGTTCGACACACTGGACTTGCTGTTGGAACTGGCGCCACCCCAGTAGACGTACACATCGTAAAGGAGATACGGGATCTCGGTGAACGCAGCCTCTGCGCCGGATGAACTGAAGTTGTTGCGATAGCCGCGCATCATCTTGTGGTCGGCCGATGTGTTCTCGTAAGCCGTTTAGGCCGTGCGTAGAAGCAGTAGCTGCGCGGCCCGTCTGCCCAGTTCCTCTGTGGAAACGTGCACTGTGGTCAGCGCAGGAGTCATAAAAGATGCGCCTTCGTTATCATCGAAGCCCACGATGCTGAGTTGCTGTGGTGCATTGATGCCAAGCCCCTGTGCCGCGCGAAGCACACCCAAGGCCCCCCAGTCGTTACAGCAAACAAACGCAGTGGGACGGTGGGATTGTTTGAGAATTTCGGTGACCGGCTCTCGTGTGTCGCGCTCGGGATGAGCGCCCTCACATATCCACTCACGCCTTACCGGCAAGCCAGCATAGGCCATCTTCCATTCAAAGCTGACGCGGCGTTCACGATAACCCGGGTTATCCATGCCGCCGACGTAACCGATATCGTGGTGTCCCAGTTCGATCAGATGGTCGATCACGCTGCCGATGCCGCCGAAGTTATCGATGGTGACCACACCGGACTCACCATCATGCAGCATGTCGACCAGCACGAGCGGATGTTCGCAACGTTCGATGAAGCGATTGAGATCCGGGCTGTATTCGCCGATCAGCAAGACGCCCCCCGCCCCCACGGTATTGGCATCCTCAATGAATTGCGGGTCGAGCAGATCGTTGTTCAGTTACACGACCGCTTTCATACCCCAGTGACGAAGCTCAGCCAGCACGCCATCGACGATGTGGCGGAAGAAGGCATCGGTGATGCGCTGTGGCACCATGGTCGGATTCGCATTCCCCGCCGGCATGGGGTCAACAAACGGCCACCTGCGATGAAACACCACTTCCACTGCTGAACTGGCGGCGAGTTCCTTGCGTCGAACCGCGCGACGAACTGCACGTCGAGGCTGATTCTTGGGGACATAACCCATCTCACGCATAGCGCTGAACACGCGCTGCCGCGCCCGCTCGCTAACCGGCCCACTGCGGTTTGCGCGTGGTGAAACAGGCGCAGTGAATCTTCAGGCGCCATCAGTATCCCCCACACACCGGCCATGGCTGCATGGGGTTAGCGGCACCGCACATGCCGAACACTTCGGGGTTGGTGGCCACGCCTTTGATCAGACCCATTTCGCGGTAGTGCTTCAGGGCATCGAGGTCTGTTGTGTCTGCAAAAATCTGCATGGTGACTGCTTGACACAAGGCTTCGTTTAAACTTCGATTTCGACAACACGCACAACCAGGTACGTGCCGTAAGGGTAAGGTGTACAATCAATGGTGAGGTAGCCGCGTTCGACGTCCTGCATAAAATTCAACGACTCATCGTTGTCGCGCCAGCGAATGGTTTTGACGCGCTGATCAAACTTTCGCAATGTGCGCGGTCCACTACCGCCCAAGCCGGCGACCACCACGTTGTGATCACCATCGATGCGTAAGTCGTGCACGAACAGATACTGCTTACCGTCGTGTTCGAGTACGAAATCACGACTCGAACATTGCACGTTGGTGGTGCGCCCGTGATATAGCACATCACCCACCATCTGTGTCCAACGCCCCACCAGGCCGAGCGTGGCGCGTTCATGATCAGGGATCGCGCCGGTGCCGGTCGGGCCGATGTTCAGCACGTAGTTTGCCCCGACCTTGCGACAGGCACACAGTTCACGAGTCACCTGCCTGGGCGACATGTAATCCAGATCATGCGCGCCAGAACCCCAGTGCTGGTTGAATGTCTTGGCCATCTCTCCCACGAGGTACTTCTGCATGCCGGCCCAGTTGATGGGCGTTGGTTCATCCTGTTCAAAGGCCAGCGTGTCGAGTTCCGGGTGACCCTCCACACCGTTCGCCCCATGTCCGAATTGTTGGAAATGATGGCATTTGGCTGATGTTCCCGCATGATTTGGTACAGGCGATCATCCTTCCAATCTGCGTTGGGGCAACCCCAATGGCCATCCAGCATGAACCCGCCGATCGGGCCGTAGTGACGACAAATAAGCTGAATCGATGCGTGCAGATAGTCCAGGTATTCATCAAACTTTGCATCATCGCAATGCGATGTGTCCCATTGCCAGTCTGCTGTGGTGTGATAGAGGAACGGGGTTAGCCCTTCCGCCCAAACACCCTCGACGAATTCCGCAACGAGGTCACGACCCGCTGCGCTGTGCGGTGCGTCGAATGAATCAAGCCCGCGCGTGTCGTACAGCGAAAAGCCATCGTGATGACGGGTGGTCATCATCACGTATCGCATGCCGGCCTGTTTCGCCATCGCTGCAATTGCGCGCGGATCAAAATCCGGCACGGCAAAGTCATCAGCCAACTTCGCGTATTCCGGCGGAGCAATTCGCTCATGATGCATGACCCACTCGCCGCAACCCAGTAATGAGTAAAGGCCAAAGTGCAGATACAAACCAAAGCCCAACTGCTCGTAGTTCACATGACGATCTTGAAGGACAGGAATATCAGGCACGACGACACAATCTCCAACTGCTTGCTGTATGGTTTGATCTGGAGCGAAAAGCGTACCGCGCCGCATCGCCAAGCAAACTGTAGATTGCGTGAAAAGGTACAGCAGATCATTTCCGTTAAGCTTTTTGTCATGAATGCCTTATGTCAACATACTGAGTGGCGGCCTTCAGTTTCTGTATGAAAGAAACGAAACCCCGCGTTATTGCCAAATGGCGTCTACCGCGATTGCCCCAAGGCACCTTACCCTTACCCTGATGTGACCGATGTTCGTTGTAGTTAATCAACGAACGTCTGCACAATGTAATCCATGTGCTTCAAACTGAAACACATGAACCAACGTAAGTATTTCTTCCTGAGTGTGGCGATCCACGCTTCGGCAAATGCGCGTTCGCGTTGCGACCTTCTTGGCCCATCTCCCCTGTTTTTGGCCCGTTCCTTGCCCCAACGCCGATACGTCTTGGGCTTTACAATGCTCATTGCATCCTTGACCTGATAGTTCAGCTCTGAGCGATGCGATTGTTTGCATGTTCATCGGAGCATTATTTTGAGCATGTGTCTTTGTATCAACGACTCACACGATTTCGCTGACGTGGTGACAAATGTGTCGACGCCAGTGCCTACCGCAATTCTGCCGGCGTGATGAGCGATCCGTTAAGCTTCACGTAGATCAACGACACAGCAACCGATGCGCCGGGGAATCTGGTGCCCGCTTGGTAGGTGAGGTTCGCCATTGCTTCCCTGCCGGACGCGATTTGTCACGTGCCGGTCAACAACGGATAGGGATACTGCGTTTGACCCGTTCGTCTGAACTAACGCACTTCCAGTGCGCCCACATCGCGGCGGGCGCCGGTGTGCGGGTGTCCGGTGAAATCACGGAACTGTGGACCGTCGAACTGCCAAGCACGCAGTTCCTGGATGGTGGTTTGTGCATCGGCCAGCGAACCGCGCGACACGCGCAGGTAATCAATCGCGCCGACGAAGCCTTGCCCTACCGTGAACTGCCCCTTGTTGGCAAGTGAGACATCGGCCGGCATCGCCAGCTTCGCTTTGCTGAGCTTGCCATCGACGTACAAACGCAGCACGCCGGCTGCGCGATCGGCTTCGGCGATGACGTGATGCCACTTGCCAACAAGGGGCAGTTCACGGTAGGGCAAGGCTTCGTCGGCGCGATTGA
>JANQFT010000096.1 GCA_028277685.1 Phycisphaeraceae bacterium | reverse complement strand
GGCCGATCCGCACGCCGCTGCTGGATACGGTATGCAACCGCTACCTCGTGAAGCTGTGGCCACTGAAGCATCTGGCGTTATCGAATTTCATCATCGCGCGGGCGAAGCCGGAGCCAGTGGCGGAATCTAAACCGGCCCCCAAAGTGTCCGTCGTGGTGGCCGCGCGCAACGAAGCGGGGCACATCAGCGATATCCTCCGCCGCGTGCCGGAACTCGGCAGTGGCACGGAATTGATCTTCGTCGAAGGCGGTTCGTCCGACGACACCTACGAGGTGATCGAGAAGCAGATCGCCGAGAACCCTGATCGCGACTGGAAACTGTTCCGTCAACCCGGCAAGGGCAAAGGCGATGCGGTGCGCAAAGGTTTCAGCGAAGCCACCGGTGACGTGCTGATGATTCTCGATGCCGACCTAACCGTGCCGCCGGAAGACCTGCCCCGCTTCTACGACGCCCTGATGGATGGCACCGGCGAATTCATCAACGGCGTGCGCCTGGTCTACCCCATGCAGGAAAAGGCGATGCGTTTTGCCAACCTGTTGGGCAACAAGTTTTTCAGCATGGCGTTCTCGTGGCTGCTCAGCCAACCGATCAAAGACACGCTATGCGGCACCAAGGTGATGTTGCGCAGCGATTACGAAAAGCTGGCCGCCAATCGCAGCTACTTCGGCGACTTCGATCCGTTCGGCGATTTCGATCTCATCTTCGGGGCCGCCAAGATGAACCTGAAGATTGTCGACATGCCGATCCGCTACCGCGAACGCGTGTATGGCGACACGAACATCAGCCGTTGGAAGCACGGCGTGCAACTGCTGCGCATGGTGACGGTGGCCGCGCGGCGCATCAAGTTTGTTTGATGGATGGCTGAATGGGAGGGCAAGGCTCCTGCCGAGCCGCCCCCGTGCATCGCCATGCGACGAGGATATTCCAACATTCTCAAGAAAGTGAGAATGTCCCGAACTGCTGGTGATCACCGTGGTCAGCATTCACCTCGGCTCAGCGGGAGCTTCGCCCTTCCCAGAAATCCTCGCCACCATAGCATGCGCAACGTTTACGAAGATTGCTTGCCGCGCTTGGCGGCCATGTCGGCCAGGTACTTCTTGGCTTCGCCCACCAAGTAGAAACTGCCCGTCACGCAGATCAGGTCTTCGCGGGTGACCGCCCGGGCGGCAAGGTTGAGGGCCTCACCAAGGTTCGGCGCGGTCTGGGCCATCTTGTCTGAATCGGCGGAGAACTGCTGGGCCAGGTCGGTCGGCTCCAAAGCCCGCGGGTTGCTCTTGGCGCGGGTGAAGATCACCTTATCCGCCCCGAGGTTCACCTCACGCAGCATGCCGGCCACATCCTTATCACCAGCGCAGCCAAAGATGACCACCAGCGAGTCATATGGAATGTGCGCCCCGATCGCACGAATCAGTGCGGTGATCGACGTGGCATTGTGCGCCCCATCCAACAGGATGCGCGGCTCGTGCCAGGCCAATTCCATCCGACCGGGCAGTTCTGTGTCGGCCAGACCTTCAATCACCTGCTGCTCGGGCGTTTCGAACCCGGCGGTACGCAGCTTGTCGAGGATGGCCAACGCCAACCCGCAGTTCGATGCCTGGTGCTCGCCCTGCAGCGGCACGGGCAGGTGTTCGTAGTGCGTGCCATCGGTGGTGATGCACACGCGGGTGTGCGGCCCCAGTTCGCGGTTGGCTTCAAAGCGGTAGCTGAACTCGATATCGCTGCCAGTGAATTCCAGCGGCGTGCCGTTCTGCTCGGCCACATCCTTCAGCACCTTGGTGATGCCCGGTTCCTGCTCCACACTCAGGGCGGGGATGTTCTTCTTGAAGATGCCCGCCTTCTCCGCGGCGATCGTCTCCACATCCTTACCGAGGATGTTCGTATGATCGAGGCTGATGTGCGTGATGCCCGACACGACCGGGTTCAGCACGTTCGTGGCATCCAGTCGACCACCCAGGCCAGTCTCGAACACCGCGATGTCAACCGCCTGTTCCGCGAAGTGGCAGATGGCGGCGGCGGTAAGGATTTCAAAGAACGTGGGCTTGTCACTCATGCGCGAAAGCTTCGACCGAATCTGCTTGAAGTATTCGGTGAGTTCCGGCTGGGCGATCATCTGCCCGTTGATCTGGATCCGTTCGCGGATATCAACCAGGTGGGGGCTGCTGAACAAGCCCACGGTGTAGCCGCACGCCCGCAGCATGCTGTCGAGCATGGCACAGGTGGAGCCTTTGCCCTTGGTGCCGGCGATGTGCACGCAGCTAAGCTGCTTATCGGGGTTACCCAAAGCTTTGAGCAGGCGACGCATCCGTTCGAGGCTGAACGTGGTGCTGTTGTACCGCACCAGGCGCATACGTTCGAAGTCGGTGTGCTGATAGAGCCACTTCAGGGCGGTGGTATAAGTCGTTATCGCAGGGCCACTTTTACTCGTCTTCTTGGTCGAGCTGGTGGCGGTGGTGCGTTTCTTGACTGAAACCTTCTTACGTTGGGTCTTGGTTCGAGCTGGCATAGTCCAGTTAGTGTAGCCGTTTGAGACCCTCCTGTCAATCTGGCAGATGTAACATACTGTTGATACTTCAGTTACATCCATAACCCGTTTCGGACCTCCCCTCACTTCCGCATGGAGGTAAGGCTGCTATACTGTGCGACTGGTTGAGGCGGGTGCCGAAGCATTTGCCCAACTGATTATCCGGAGATTTCCCATGGCAACCACCATCCGTGGCCGGGCATACGTGCTTGGCGATGACATCGATACCGATCAGATCATTCCCGCAGAATACCTGTCGTATAACCCCGCGATCCCCGAAGAGCGGCGCTACTTCGGCATGTATGCGTTGTGTGGCGTGCCCCCGCATCAGGCCGGCCTGCCCAACGGCAACGTGCGCTATGTGCCTGAAGGTGAATTCGCCGGCGACTATCCGATCATCATCGGCGGAAAAAACTTCGGCTGCGGCTCATCCCGCGAACACGCCCCCCTTGCCCTGGCCGAAGCCGGCGGCAAGGTAGTCATCGCTGAATTCTATGCCCGCATCTTCTTCCGTAACTGCGTCAACGGTGGTTACCTCGTGCCGTGCGAATGTGCCACCCGCCTGGTCGAAGAAATTGCTACCGGCGACGATTGTGAAGTGGATGTCGAAGCAGGCACGCTGACCAATCACACCACCGGCAAGTCTTATGAACTCCAACCACTGGGTGATGTCAAACCCATCATCGATGCCGGTGGTGTGTTCGCTTATGCCAAACAGGAAGGCATGATCGATTGAGTGCTGTGATCACGCTGCGCTGATCGACATTGATTTTGTCGGTCAGTGATGTACCTTACGCATGCGGAAGCGGGGAAAACCACTTAACAACGGGAAGAGCGTGTGAGCGCGCGACACTGTGATGTTCACGGTGCGTTGTTCTTCTTTCTGGATGGAGTGGCGATTCATCGATTCCCTATTTATACGTTCACTGCATTGACGATCTCGCGCATGATCTTCAGGTGATGATGGTTGTGCACAGCAATAAACCGCAAGGTTTGCTTGCGCGTCATCGGGCCGAGCATGGGATGGATGAACCATCGACCGCGATCAAGTGAACTCGCCGTGGAAAGCAGGGCCTGCCCCTGGTCGAGCAAGGTGACGATTTCATCAGTACCGATGTCGTACTTCGGGATGACAGCTTCTGGTGATTGTGCACGGCCGCGGGGTATCCAACCGGTGATCAGCATCAGCGAGCGAACGGGTGAAAAGCCCGCACGCGGCATGGGCGAATCCGAGGCAATCAACTGCTTGCAGATACCACAGATACTCAGGGCACAATGATGCAGATGCATGCCCACGTGCCACGCCGAGACATTAGGCGCTGTGACCGCTGAACGTGGCAGGAATGAACGAAGTTGGGTGATATGAAACGCTTGCATGACGGGGCATTCTAGGACGCAATCGGATCGCCCACGCAAGATTCGCAGAACAGGGCAATCATCCAGAATCGAATGTGGTCAGGCGGATTGTGGGGATGGTCTTTAGCGATCGTCTTATTGGCGGGTCAGTGGCGCGGTGGCGGAGCTGCTCTTCACCCACATCAACCGGCTTGCGTGAGTACGGGCTTACGCATTCGATCTGACCACCGGCAACACAACTGCATGGATTGACCGCATCCAACCCAGAAACCGATGCCGAATTCGGCAGCGGCGCAGCCATCGACGGCAACACCATCGTTATCGGTAGCTCCGCGCGATCCGGCACACGCGGCTCTGAAGGCGCGGTCTACGTGTTTGATGCCACCACCGGTAACCAGCGCCTGCGCCTTACTCCGTCCGCCCACCTGTTCGATAGTTTCGGGATTGAGATCGCGATCGATGACGACTTGATCGCCATCGGTTCACCCGCCTACGACCACCCAGATGATGGGCTTGCCGCCGCCTATCTGTTTGGTGCGAAGACAGGTGATGAATTACAGAAGATCACACTCGATGGTAACGCCCCGCAGTTCTTTGGTCGCGGTGTCGATCTGGCTGATGGATCACTCATCATTGGTGCCCCGGCCACATTCGAAGATGTGCCGCCTGAAGGCATGGTTTACCTGTATGACATTCCCGAACCCTGCACGCTATTGCTTGCTGCCGCATGCTGCGTGGTCAATCGCAGGCGTCAGCGATAAGTGAAACTCCCAACATGTTTGTAAAAAAGGAAAGCCCCGCCTCCGCGGGGCTCCCGATCGCTTGGCGCCTCTCCATTTGCGCCGGGTGCCTCCCGTGCACCCTTGCTTTGCGTCTCCCTTTCACTCCGGCCCACCCTCGGCAGTTCCGTTACCGGGGGCACGACATCCCTGTCGTATCGGGTCTTGCTCATGCTGCATCGGCGTCGGGCCTCTCTCTTTTCCCTCAACCGATTGCTGCTTCATGAACGAAAGGCTTCCATGCCTCTTGCACTAATGCCATCTACCTGCTGCGCTCATGCGGCAGCAGTGGCTTTACCGTTGGTACGACGCCGACGCCCCACCGTGCGCTGATCAGCAGGCATGCGACGGCTCGATTTCTTCGTCACCGCATCGACCAGTTTGATCGGGGTGGTGGCCCAGAGATCCGCACCAATTTCTTCAGCCAAACCGGGGGCACGATTGAACACGCCGCCACCCACCACGATCTGCATATTCGGGCACGTTCCAATCTCACGTAGTTTGTCAATCAGTTGGCGCAGGTGCGGCAAATCTTCTGGGGCACTGGAAAACAGAATCAATACCTCAGGTTCCACCTCGCCGATCTGCGCGATGATTTCATCGTTGGCCACCCCACCGCCACCAAACAACACGTCATAACCACCGGCTTCGAGTAAGTCGGCGGCCATCTGTCCACCGAGTTCGTTCGGCTCAGTCGGACCACACATCAACAACACGCGGCGATGATGCCCCTGCCCGGAAGGCACAAGACGCATCTGCATCTGGTCGGCCAACATGCGCAACAAACGCGTGGCATAGTTGTGGGCAAGGTTGGTCAGTTGATCCTGTTTGTAGAGTTTCTCGATCTGCTCGAGGGCGGGCCAGAACAGATTTTCAATGATCTGGTCGGCGGCAACATCAGCTTCGATGCACTCATCGACGACCTGACGGGCAGCGGCGCGATTGCCACTGATGAGAGTTTCAAAAAAACGTTCTACCAGGACCTGCTTGCTCATTACCACGTCTCCGTGCGAGGGGCACTTGAGTGGGCCTGGTCCCGATACATCCATGATCGGCTGGCCGCGTTGTTCTGTCTGCCTCAACTTCCCTGCGAGGCGAGATGTTAAACTGGGTAACTTCCTGACAAAATGTGGTATCGGAGAGCAGGGTCTTTTTTCTTGACTGTTTTCTCCAAATTATCTAAATTAACATATGTTCGAAGTGAATTCCGTAATGTAAAGTATTTCAAATTCTCAACTTGCATCTGTCTCTGGGGGCCGGGAGATGTGTAAAAGTGAAATGAAGCCCCCGGAACATCGGGATCGGCGGATCGGTTGATCGGTAGCACCCCGAATGAACGCAGGCAGTCGAGAACATGCCGGACGAAAACGGGAAGTACAACCGGAAGTCCGGGGCTGACCGGACAGGTTGTGTAGACCGTGGTCTTGAAGCAAACGTCCGGGCAAGCCCCGATCTACAAGCTGAGCGCAAAGTGCAAGCGTCTGCGTCAGCGTTTGAGTTCTTCCTGGATGGCCAAGGCGAAGAAGGCGACGGCGTAGAGGCAGGACATTTCGCAATAGTGGCGGTACACCACGCCGGATGCGGGGGTTGAGGCGGGCAGGCCGCCGCGGCCATCGTGGTCGGAACCGAAGTACTGGTTGGCAATGCACCACTGTAGTGCGTGCCGGGCTGCATCCAAGTACTTC
>JANQFT010000063.1 GCA_028277685.1 Phycisphaeraceae bacterium | reverse complement strand
AGATGTTCGGACCATAAAAATCCGCCGCCGTCAGCATGGTAGTGACGAACGCCTGAAACCCGGTGTGTTCGAGGTATTTCGCCCGTCCCACGAATTCATCAAGCTGCATGATGAAGTCCAGCATCAGAATCAACAGCGTCATCACTGCGAACAGGATCACGAAGTTGAGCAGAAACTGCCGGAGAATGTAGCGGTCGAGTGTGTTCATTCAGCCGAGACACCAAAGGCGAACCATCGACGAGCTGCGCCTTGGGCGTTATCGTGTGCATTCATGACCTGCCCAACTTCAATGACACCGAATGAATCTTCGCGCCACGATTGGCGTCGTGTCGGCGGGGCGGTCGTTGTGTTTGCATTAGCTTACCTTGCCATCGCCAGCAGCACCACGTTGTGGGATCGCGATGAACCACGCTTCGCCCGCGCCGCAGTGGAAATGCTGCAGGGCGGTGATTGGCTGGTTCCTCATTTCAACGGCGAACTGCGTCTGCACAAACCGTCCGGCGTGTATTGGCCGATGGCCGCGTCCATCCATCTGTTCGGCATCCACGAGGTGGCCGTGCGCCTGCCGTCCATCCTGGGCATGCTGATCGCCGGCATCGCCACCTACGGCATCGGCTGCCTGATCACCACGCGCAACGCCGCCTGGTGGGCGATGGTGATGTTCCTTTCCGCCGGGCTGGTCATCTACATGGGCACCGCGTCCACGGCCGACGGCCAACTCATCGGCATGATGACGCTCGCCACGTGGATGGGTATTGATTGCGTGTTGAAAAAACCGCGCTGGTCGCGTTTCATCGTGATGGCGCTCGCCCTGGCGGCAGCACTGCTCATCAAAGGGCCAGTCGGCTTGATCGCGTGGCTGAGCGTGTTGCTGATGGCCTGCTTCGTTCCCGGGGCGCGCCGCTGCGGCCGCATCTGGGCGGGGTTGGTGTTCTCGTTGATCGTGAGCTGCGCCCTGTTCGCCTGGTGGGCAATCCCTGCCGACGCCGCCACCAATGGCCAATTCTTCTCCGAAGGTTTCAAAGAACACGTTCTCCAACGCGGTACCACCGCGCGCGAAGGGCACGGTGGCGAAGGTTGGCAGTACTTCGCGCTGTTGCCGATCTACATCCCGGTGATCATCGGTTGCTTCAGCCCGTGGATCATCCACCTGCCCGCGGGCTTCAGCGCGCTGGTCCGCAAACACATCGGCACACCCGCCACCCGCATTCTGCTGTGGTGCTGGATGCTGCCCGCGTTTGTCATTTTTTCGCTGTATGCCACCAAACTGCCACATTACGTGTTACCCATCTTTCCCGCGCTTGCGTTGCTGTGCGCCATGACCATGCAGGCCCACGCCGATGATCAACTTTCCGAGAAAGACCGCGACTGGTTACGCGGTGGCATCTGGTTCTTCGGACCGGTCGCAGTGGGAGCGATCGTGACGTTGGGTGGCCTCGGTTGGTTCATCGGTTGGACCGATTTTGCCTGGCGCGGTTTGATCGTGGCCGTAGTGCTCGCCGTTATGATGTTCATCGCGGTACGCCATCAGCTTGCTGAACGCTTACACCGTGCATCCACCACCTTGTTGACTGGGTTGTTGATTATCCTGGCCCTGGTGATGTCGTTCGTCATGCCGGTGGTGGAACGCGATGTGAAAATCGGCCCGCAACTTGCCGCCGCCATCCGCGCTCGTTGTCCGCAACCGGTGCCGGTCGTCTGGTACGGTTACGCCGAACCCTCGTTCGTGTTTTATCTTGACCAACCGGTCGATATGCCCATCCGCGATCTGCCGATCAGCAAGCACGCCGACATCACCAACTGGATCAGTCAACCCGGCCCGTCGGTGTTGGTCATCGCCCGTAAATACTTGAGCGCCATTGAAGCCGAAGTCGGCCCGCTTGATCTTGAACCCATCGTCGAACGTTCCGCCATCAACTATTCCTCCGGTGCCGCACCCATGAGCGTGGTCGTGCTCGGGCGGAACCTGCCAGAATTCCAAGCGTCTCACTGACATCAGGTGTGCAGGATTTATCGCAAAGGCGATGGATAGATTATGGATACACAACACAAGCCCCTCTGCGTTCTCTGCGCCCTCTGCGATTGAGTCGGCTTCACGTCTTCGTGACCCACGCCTTACACGCAATTCATCTGCTACAATGTTGAATTACTTTGACCCCGGAGTTCAATGTGAACCAACCTGAATCCACAAGCGAACTGCCCCGCCTCGATCTGGCCCGACCCGGTGTCAAACCTATGTTGACGCTCGGCCTGGTGGTACTGGTAATCGCGGTGGTCAGTTATTTTTTCATCGATCGCACGCTGGCTTACTGGGTGCACCTGATGGCCGATTCGCGATTGCACTTTGTGCGTGTGGCCGCCAATGGGCTGACCGACTTAGCGCACGTGCAGACCTGGTTGATCGCACTGCCCATCCTGTTCGTGGTGGCGATGGTTCGCAAGCAACGACGCCTGGCCGCGTTTGCGCTGTTGGCGTTGGTGTCGGTCGCGCTGGCGGGGCTGGAAGTGAATCTGTTGAAGATGATCTTCGGCCGCGAGCGTCCCACGCAGATGATCGAACGCATGCAATGGGGCTTCAACTTCTTCCTCTTTGAAGCCACCTACCACCGCAACAGTTTTCCCTCCGGTCACGCAGCCACCATCGGCGCGGTCACCGCGGCGTTCTGCCTGGCCATTCCCACCTACCCACGCCTGATTGCCAGCATTGGTGGAGTGATCGCCATGACCCGCGTGTTCACCAACAGTCACTATTTCAGTGATGTGATCGTCGGTGCTTACCTCGGTGCCCTGATGACCGTGCTGCTTGCCCCCGCAACGTTTCGCATCATGGCGGGAAAAACCTACACCTGCACCATTCACACCTTGCCCGACATGTGGGCCGGTGTGAAGTGGTTCACCGGCATCAAGATCGGCATCCTCCTCATCGTGGCCGGCATTTGCGCCGGGCTGTGGTACGGTGGACCGAAGTACAAATACGAAATGTTTCCCAAGCGCCTGGGCGAAGTGGTGCCCGGCCTGCTCTTCCGCAGTGGCGACCTCAGGCCAGGCATCGTCCACCGCGCGCTCGAACAGAACAACATCGAAGCGGTGATCAAACTCAGCCAGCACCTGCCCGAAACCCGGCCGCACCACAAGGCTGAAGAAGAAGCCTGCCTCGCCCTTGGGGCAGACCTTTACAACATCCCCATGGGCGGCAGCGGTAAAGCACCCCCGTATCGCTACGTTAAAACGGTCAAGCTGCTACATGAACACGTGCAGGCCGGAAAGCCGATCCTCGTGCACTGCGCCGCCGGCACCAACCGCACCGGTGGGGTGATCGCCGTCTACCGCATGCTGGTTGAAGGTTGGACACCCGAAGACACCTTTACCGAGATGCGCCGCTACAACTTCAGCACCAATGAAAATCATGATCTGTTGCCATACCTCGATGAGCACATGCCGTACTTCGCAGAGCAACTCGTCGCCGAAGGCATCATCGAAAAAGTGCCCGATCCCCTGCCGCGGATTCCAGTTGATTGGTAGTTTGCTGTTTTGAGTGGAAAACAAAAGAACCGCAGAGAACGCAGAGCAAAGTAGGAAGTAGCACAGAAAAACTTCTCTGTGATCGCAGTGCTTCTGTGGTTCATTCTGTTTCCGCTTCTTACAGGAATATCTCTTGGTGCCCTTGGTACCTTGGTGGTTCAACAGTAAACTAATGCACACATCACCCTGATGTCGATGCAACCAGTCATGGGCCTGTGGCGGAATTGGCAGACGCAGCGGACTTAAAATCCGCTTTGGGGTAACCCAAGTGTGGGTTCGAGTCCCACCGGGCCCATTGCATCCTCTCACCTGATCGCGCGAAGATCATTTGAGATTGCGCAGCCGCTTCAGGTTGTGACGCATGTTCTCGATGTATGTTTT
>JANQFT010000038.1 GCA_028277685.1 Phycisphaeraceae bacterium | reverse complement strand
CATGCGGGCATCTTCCCAGTCGGGCAGTTCAGCATCTTCCCACGGATGTGAATCTTCATCGCGCGGGCTGATGGGCCAGCGTTTATCAAGTAAGCCCATGCCTTTGAGTTCTTCGTGGCGAGATGTGCGGATGTGATCCCAGCCACACTGATACTTGCCGCGGAACCTGGCGATGTTTTCTTCCGGTGCGTGCAACGGCCAGTGCGGCGCGTTGTAGCACAGGTGGAGGAAGAAAGGCTGATCGGCTTCGCGCGCTTCATCCATCATGCGCATGGCCGCGCTGGTGTAGTGATCGGTGGTGTAGAAATCGGGTGGCGTTTCGATGACGCCGTTCTCGTTCATCAGGTGTTGGCGGAAGTAGTTGCCGCCGCCGGCGGGGTTGCCGTAGTAACGTTTGAACCCGCGCGACATGGGTGTGGGGTGCGTGGGGTCGTCGAGTCGCCAATTCAGTTGATCGCCATCTGCGCGTTTCCACACCCCACCGCAGTGCCACTTGCCGGCGTAAGCAGTGAAATAGCCGGCGGGGTTGAGCACCTCGGCGATCGTCGCAGTGTTCTCGCGCAGGTAACCCTGGTAGCCGGGCAGCGGTCTGTGGTTCACCATGTGTCCGACGCCGGCCTGATGCGGATGCAAACCGGTGAGCAACGAAGCACGGCTCGGGCAACAGCGTGCACTGTTGTACACACTGGTCAGTCGCACACCGCCGGAAGCTAAACGGTCCAGATTCGGCGTGGGAATTTCGCCGCCGAAGCAACCGATGTCGCTATAGCCCATGTCGTCGACAAGGATGAGCAGAATGTTCGGGCGATCTTGTTCGGGGTTGGTTTGCATGAAAGCGAACGTAGCTTTCGTGCAGATGCGGTGCAAGTGGAACCACACGTAGGTCGGGGCCTGCCCCGACAATAAACCAAATGTGTGGGAACACGTCGGGGCAGGCCCCGACCTACTTCATTTCAACGGCACGTAGATATCCGTCAGGAGATCTTCTTCCGCGGCATCATCCGGGCAGTTGAGATACTTTTCAAAACACGGCGCATCGGCAGGTTCGCGTCCGCTTTGGGGGAGCCATTCGCCGTAGAGCCAGCGGTATGCTTCCATGAGTCCACTGTACGGCCCTTTGTGCGTGGCGATGGCGTAGTCTCCGCCGGCGACTTCACCGATCTGTACATCGCCTTCGGCTTGCACATCGTCGCCCACCGTGATGGCCGCATCCGAGCGCAGCTTCTCCGGCGGAGTGACTTCGGGGTTATCGTAGTAGATGCCCAGCGATTCCGTGTTCGGCCCCATGATGCCCTTTGGCCCGGCCCAACCGCAAAGCTGCTGGAACTTCGCACCAATCTCGTGGTACGGCCCGACATGACGCAGATACGCAATACGTTTGGTCGCAAGTGTCTCAATGCGAACATCCATGGTGATGTCTCCAATCGGTTTGAGGTGTAGCGAACGCTCAGCGTGCAACACGACGGATTGCCCATTGATCGCACGCGATCGCAATTCGCTGGGGGATAAGTCAAACGCCTTCTTGAACGCACGACTGAACGCTTCGTGCGATTCAAACCTGGCTTCGAGCGCGATGTTGATGATGGATTGATCGGTCTGCGTGAGGCGCGCGACAGCACGCTCCAGGCGTAATCGACGAATGTACTTGTGCAACGGTTCGCCGGTGAATGCCGTGAACACGCGATGAAAGTGGTACGGCGAAAAATGCGCGATCGACGCCAGTTCATCGCGGGACAGATCACTGTCCAGGTGCTCCTCAATATGGAGCATGACACGAAGCAGGCGATGGCGATAGGTTTGGTCGGTCGAAGTCATGGCCAGAGCTTACCCGCCCCAGCAGAGCGATGCTTGACCATTCTTGCGGACTCCGGAAGTTTTTAAGAATGTGATCTCAGGGGGTGATCACGGGCGCCATGGGCAAACGTTGAACATGCTGCGTCAACGAGACGACTTCTTCTTCCGCTTTTTCATCACCTTGGTGCCGGGGGTGCCGGGTTTGGGTTTGGCTGGTTCGATATCGGCCTCGGTGATGGGACCAGATGCAGGCATGTCTTTGAGCTGCTTGATGCGGTCGCGGAGGGCGGCGGCTTTTTCGAACTCAAGTGATTCGGCGGCTTCGAGCATTTCCGCTTCGAGTTTGGCGGCCAGTTCAGTCGCATCGTATTGCTTTTCGGATTGGCCAACCGCTTCGCGCGCGGTGCGATGGGCACGCACTTCAAGTTCCAGGCCCTGGCGAATCGCTTTCTTCACGGTCTGCGGGGTGATGCCATGCTCTTCGTTGTAGGCCAGTTGCTTCACGCGGCGGCGCTGGGTTTCGTCCATCGCGGCCTGCATCGCTTCAGTGACTTTGTCAGCATACAGAATCACCCGCGCGTTCACGTTACGGGCAGCGCGACCCATCTGTTGGATCATCGAGGTCTGACTGCGGAGGAAGCCAGTCTTGTCGGCATCGAGAATGCAGACCAGCGACACTTCGGGCAGGTCCAAACCTTCACGCAACAGGTTCACACCGACCAGTACATCGTATTCACCGGCGCGCAGGTCGCGGAGAATTTCCACGCGGTCGATCGTTTCGATTTCACTGTGCAGATAGCGCGTTCGCAGGCCCTGCTCAGCGAGATAAGACGAAAGGTCTTCGGCGAGTCGTTTGGTGAGCGTGGTGACGAGCGTGCGTTCGCCGGCATCGGATGTTTGCTTGGCCAGTTGGTACAGGTCCGCCACCTGACCCGAGGCCGGCCGCACTTCCACTTCGGGGTCGACCAGGCCTGTCGGGCGGATCACCTGTTCGACGATTTCCCCATCCGTCTTTCCAAGTTCGTAGGGACCGGGCGTGGCACTCACGAACACCACCTGCGGCCAAAGCTGTTCGATCTCGTCAAACTGAAGCGGTCGGTTATCCATCGCACTGGGCAGACGAAAACCATGATCGACCAGCACCTGCTTGCGATTGCGGTCGCCGTTGTACATCGCACGCAACTGCGGCAGGGTGACGTGCGATTCATCGATGAACATCAACCAATCATCATCCGGAAAATAGTCGAGCAACGTGTACGGCCGACTGCCGGGGGCGCGGCCATCCAGGTGACGGCTGTAGTTTTCGATACCACTGCAGTAACCGACTTCGGCCATCATCTCCATGTCGTACTTGGTGCGGGCGAGCAGGCGTTGGGCTTCCAGCAGTTTGCCCTCGTGTCGCAGGTGCATCACCTGTTCATCGAGTTCGAGTTTGATCGTGTCGATCGCGCCGTCGAGTTGGTCCTCCGGCATGACGTAATGCACGGCGGGATAGACGAACAGTTGATCTTCCTCGGCCAGCAGTTCACCACTCACCGGGTCGATCAGTTGCAGGGCATCGACTTCATCGCCGAACAGTTCGATGCGGTAGGCATATTCCTGGTAGGCGGGATGAAGTTCGATCACATCGCCACGCACGCGGAAGGTGGAACGTTTGAAGTCGAAGTCGCTACGGGCGTATTGCAGGTCGGTCAGGCCGCGCAGGAATTCCTGGCGGTCGATCTCCTGGCCGCGTTCGATGGGCAGCACGCGCTTCTTGTATTCCTCGGGCGAACCCAAACCAAAAATGCACGACACCGAGGCGACGATGATCACATCCTTCCGGCTGGAAAGACTCGTCGTAGCGGCAAGGCGGAGGCGATCGAGGTCATCGTTTCGGCTGGCGTCTTTCTCGATATAGATATCGCGCTGCGGGATGTAGGCTTCGGGTTGGTAGTAGTCGTAGTAACTGACAAAGTAACTGACCGCGTTGTTGGGAAACAGTTCGCGGAACTCTTCGTACAACTGGGCAGCCAGTGTTTTGTTGTGACTGATGATGAGCGTGGGTTTGTTCAGCGTAGCGATGGTATGGGCCATGGTGAACGTCTTGCCGGAGCCGGTCACGCCCAGCAGGTTCTGGTATGGCTTACCCGCGCGCGAGCCTTCCACCAACTGCGCGATGGCCTGCGGCTGATCGCCGGCCGGCTCGAAATCACTGACTAACTCGAATGAATCGGGCGTGGGCATAGCCCATCATCATAGCAGGGATGGCCGTGCTGCCACGATCAGCGGGAAGAAGGTTGAGCGGACTGCATTTGGGCCTGGGAAATCTGATCACTGATGCGCAGGGCGGCCTGCATCAGTTTGCCCAGCGTTTCATCCTGACCGGATTGATACA
The DNA here is from genome assembly GCA_028277685.1 of Phycisphaeraceae bacterium. Classification (GTDB taxonomy): domain Bacteria; phylum Planctomycetota; class Phycisphaerae; order Phycisphaerales; family Zrk34; genus JANQFT01. The sequence continues at coordinate 3,620 of JANQFT010000038.1, read as the reverse complement.
ACAGCCGATCGGCGAGAGTGGCCTGATCCTGCTTCACGTCCATCACCACGGTGCGGCCGTCCTTGTCAACCCAAGTTTGCCGGTAGAGGGTGGTGCCATCGGACTGGGTAACCTTCTCGGTGTGATACGGAAGGATGGATTCGTAGTGGACCGGACCAGCCACATTCTCGCGCGGGGCGTAAGCGCGGTCGGGGTTGCTGGGGAAGATGCTTTCCACACGGTTGATGTGACGCTGCAGACGCTCAGGGTCCATCTTCTTCGCCAACGGCAACATTTTGTTCAGCAGGGCTTCGCGCTCGGGGTCGGTCAGATCCTCGGCCTGTTGCTGGATGGAGGCGATCGCATCGCGCAGTTGCTCATCGGTGATATTCTCGCCATCTTCATCGCCCAACTCGGGCACGGTAATTGGCAGGTCATCCGGCAACACGGGGGCAGCCTGCGCGATGGGCGGCGTCGCGGTGGCTGGCGCTTTCGCTTCGGTGAATGTGAACGGCTGAAACACCAGCAACGCCACGACAATCAGCACGGCATGCGCCAGCAGTGCAACCATCAGCCCGAGCAGAAATGACTTGCGAATTGTCATCACCTGACAGTGTACCCGCTCTTGGAGCGTCTATTGGGTAGAATCGTCTAATTGATCGTTCAGTTGAACGCGGAGCACTCACCCATGAAATACGGTTGCCTGTTCATCATCGCCCTCTTCGGTTGCGTTGACGCGACCCGGGCTTACGAATTCAACCCGCCAGCCGATGCCGGGGTAATCGATGTGAAACGCGACCATGGTGCCAAAGGCGATGGCGTGACCGATGACACCGAAGCGATTCGGGCGGCGATCAAGGAAGGGATCGAGCGGGGTCGGTACACGAAGATGGGCTTTGTGTATTTTCCGCGGGGTACGTACTTGGTGAGCGGGCCGTTGGAAAGTCGTATCAGTTCGCATGGCTGGTCGGGCGGGTGGCGGTGCGGCATGATCCTCATCGGGCAGGATCGCGACCAAAGCATCATCAAACTGAAAGACAACGCGCCGGGCTACGGCGATGCAAGCAAGCCCAAGTGGCTGATCGCCACCGGCAGCGAGTCGGACAAGCGCACGAAAAAACAAGACAAGCCCCTGCTCGGCGGCGGCAACCGCGCGTTTCGGCATTACATCCTCAACCTGACCGTGGATGTGGGCCAAGGCAACCCCGGGGCGATCGGCATTGACTTTGTGGTGTCCAACCGCGGTGGCGTCGAAGACGTAACCATCAAGGCGCCAGCCAACAGTGGTCACGTCGGACTGAACCTGCAGCGCTGGTGGCCCGGGCCAGGGCTGATCAAGCGCGTGCGCATCGAAGGATTCGATCACGCGATGAAAGTCGGCCATTGGCAATACGGCATGACGTTCGAACACATCGAACTCACCAGCCAGCGCAAAGCGGCCATCGTGAACGACAAGAACGTACTCGCCATCCGGGGGCTTGTCAGCCACAACGACGGGCCTGTCATCGTCGCCAGAGATTGGGGCAGCACCATCGCCCTGCTCGACAGCAAACTCACCGGCAGCGGTAAAATGGCCATCCACAACAAAGGCCAGATGCTGCTGCGCAACGTGCAAACCACCGGCTACGACACTGCACTCATTGAACAACCCCGCAGGCAGAAACCCAAACAGGTCAATGGGGATGCGGGCATGATCACCGAGCATGCCACCACCTTGCGGCAGTTGGGCACTAAGCGAGACACATCACTCAACCTGCCGATCAAGGAAACACCCGAGTACCACAGTGCGGATCTTTCGCAGTGGATCAGTGGTGCGCCGGCTGAAGGCAATGATGCAACGGAAAGCCTGCAGGCCGCCATCGATTCGGGAAAACCCATCGTCTATCTGCCCAACGGCAGTTACAACGTGACGAAGACCATCATCATCCGTGGGGGCGTGAAGAAGATCATCGGCCTGCATGCTTCGCTTCAGCCGAAGAAGGGGACGACGGTCGATCCGTTGATCCGTTTTGAAGGCGGATCAAGCAAAAGCGTGACGCTGGAATACCTGCGCCTGCACGGTAAGGTCGTCCATGATTCAGCCAAGGCGCTGGCCATTCGCCACTGCGACTTCCGCGGCTACGAAAACACCGCGCGCGGTAGCGGCGACATGTTCTTCGACGACACCATCGGCAAACCCATTCGCATTCTGCATCCGCAGAACGTGTGGGGTCGACAGGTGAACTGCGAATTCGGCGATGACCCGCTGATCGAAAACCACGGCGGGAACCTGTGGATACTCGGCTACAAAACCGAAGGACAGATGATCTGCATCAAAGGGGTGGGCGGCAACACCGAAGTATTCGGCGCACTGCTCTACCCACTGCGTAAGGTGAAGCCCCACGTGCCCATGTTCAGTTTCGATGGTGGCAGCGCCTCGCTCAACTACCGCCTGAACGGGCAGGACTACCCAATCCACGTTCAAGCTGATGAGGGCAAACTCAAACTGATGCGCAAACAAGTGCCCGGGCGTGGTGCGGGATTGACGGTCATCGGCAATAAAACGCCCTAAACCCACATAAGCAAGAAACCAATCATTTCTTGCTGGGCGCCCGATGTTTGGTCGGGTATGTTGATGGGAGGAAGTGATTGTCCGCAGAGAAGAGGCGAGCGTGCCTCTTTTTTCTTGCGCGGACATAGGGCACGGTGCGAATCTGCACTGGCGTGGCATTCCCGAGTTGAGCTTGAAGATTGATTGCGGCCCGCGCGTACATGTGGTGGCGTGCCTGTTTGTTGCGCATGGGTTACACGGGGCAAAGTGGGGGATGCGATTCTGTTGGTGGAATCGCGATGCATGATGATCCCCATGGGAGGCGACGATATGTCCATTCGAACAAACGTGAAATTCTTGCTGGTTGTGCTGATGCTCTGCGCCGCAGTACAGACCCATGCGGCGGCGTTAGAGTCGTCGGACCTCATCTTGCCCTTGAGCAAGCAGTATCTCATCGTGGCCGGCGATCAGATCAACGGTAGTCGCAACACGACGGTGGCAGCAAACAACTTCGAGCTTGGGGCCAACAAGGCGCCGGTGCCCAGTACAGATAATTTCCTCGATGGAGGAAGCAGTGGCGGACCATCGCTGGCTGGTAATGTGCCCAACCTTCCATCCAGTGGGATTCGCCCGATCTTCCAAGGCATCGGTGGACACGGCAACATCGCAATCATTGGAAACGAGGGTGAATTCGAACTACAGGATGTGGGGGTGTACGCCGATCCCGGCATCGGCATCCGCGTGGGCGCCCCCAACGACAGCTACAACAAATCATCCAACTCCTTCTTCAACGATCCGAATCACTTCCCCAACACCTTCAACCCCATCACGCAGACCGGCACCGATGTGAATCCTGGTGACGCCGACCAGTCCACGTACATTGATCCGTCTGGCAGCGGCAAGCCCAGCAGCAACGTTGGCGTGACATACAACTATGATCACACGGATCTGGTGAACGAACTGGTGGCGGCGCGGGAAGCGATCAGTCAAGCCGACAGTACCGGCACGCTGAATGTTTCGGGCAACAGCGGAAAGATCAGCAGCGATTTCACATTCAACGCCGCGTCCGGCATTAACGTGATCGACATCAATACCGGCGGCAACGATTTTC
>JANQFT010000033.1 GCA_028277685.1 Phycisphaeraceae bacterium | reverse complement strand
CACAAACGTGCGGGCGAACGTTTGCGTGAGATGGCGCCCGATTGGCCGGACAACCTGAAGCTGGTGCAGGGCAATCTCGATTGCGTGTTGCACTGGGCCGACGTGGTACTGGCCGCCAGCGGCACCGTCACGCTGCATGTGGCGCGACACCACAAACCCATGGCCATCGTCTATCGCATCAACCCAATCTCCTGGAACCTGGCCGGTCGCTGGGTGGTCAACGCCCGCACCTTCACGCTGCCCAACCTGATCGCCGGCAACAGCGTCGCGCCCGATCCTGCCGAACACGTGGTCCGCGAGTTCATCCCGTTCTGGGGCGATGTGCAACCCGTCGTGGATGAAGTGGCCTCGCTGATTACCGATGAGGACAAGCGCATCGCGCAGGTCGAACAGTTGAAGCAGATCGCCCATCGCTTCGAAAACCACAACGCCGGCCGCGAAGCCGCCGCCGCCATCGTCGAAGTGATGCGGAATATCTGAAACGCGGAACGGCGAACGCGGAACTCGGAACTGAACCAAGCCGGACCGAAGCGAAGAAGGTTTTCAGAAAATCCCAGATGCCACGAATTTGGGTCGTGGGTCAGTTTGAACCAACTGGTCTCCACGAGCCGCGCCCGTGAGGTAGCGGTCGACACAACCGCACGAAGATAGCGGTATTTTCTGCGGTCCGAAGACCGCTCCTTCACAGTTCGTAGGTCGTAGGTCGTAGGTCGGGGCCTGCCCCGACGAGTTCCCACGATGTTGGTAATGTCGGGGCAGGCCCCGACCTACATACTGACGACGGCTCCTTCACAGTCGCGGCTCGGGGAATTCAAACGGACCCACGACCCGAATTTGCGTGTGGTTGGTTCGTGAATCTTCATTCCTGCGACGTCTGGTCTGGTAGATTGGGTACATGCTTTTCAAAGGGTGTCCGTCATGTTGGATGCAAACCACACGCAGCCTCGCAAAAAACCATGGTATGGCCGCCGATGGGTGATGGTGTTGGTCCTGGTGCTGGGCCTGCCGATTGCGGTGTTTCTGTTCATCACGTTCGTGCCGCTGGACGACCAGGGCAACGGGGTACACCTGAAGTTGCACGCCACGAAAACCAACGCGAACAATGCGCTGAGCAGTTCGACCTCCACGAGATCACACCCTTATGCCCAACTGGCGTGTGGCCGCGTGGCGGTGGTGAATCAACATGACCACCGCATCATGCGGAGCGTCGCACAGCAGCTTGCTGATCGATTGGCCGCGCTGGACATGACCGAAACTGTAGACCTGATCGACCTGGCAGCAGCAGGCAAGATCGTTTCTCCGGGTGAGCGGTTGTATGATCTGTACGTTCGCCTGGACATGCCGAAGTTCGAACGTTCGGGGTTGCTGCCCACCGGGCGCACGATCGATACCCTCATCACCGCGCAAGTGGGGGGCGACTTGTGGGATTCGCATCACGGGTATCACGACAACCAGACACCACCGCTGGCGCGCATCAACAGTCGGCTGAAGCTTGAGCACCAGAGCACGACCACCGGTTACGAATCGGCCAGCGCACGTTACACCGATGCGATCAACGGCATTGCGGAACAGATCGGTAACGACATCGAAAAGAAACTTCGTGAGGTGTCATCCAAACACGGCACGCTTGTTCAACTGCCTGAGGGTTTCTACCCCGCCTATGCCCCCCTGCCGGACGACCTGCCGCTGCCTGATGATCCGGCGCTGGTGCAGTTGATCAGCGGGCATGGCTTGATGGTGGCAAACCACACCGTGTGGAGCCTGCCCACCACCCAGCCCACCGAAGTGCTGCGTGAACTGTTGGATCGGCTGAAGCAGGCCGACTGGAATATCAGCGACAACAATTTTGATTCAGAACATGTGCAGACGCATCACTTGCGGGCGCGACGGGGCGAGGCGGTTTATGAAGCATTTGAAGCCAGACACCTCGGTCTGCGTGATATCAGAGGCGAGCAGCGCACGGTCGTGATTCGTTACCGCCGCCACATGACACGAGAGCAGTGCGAGCCGCACATTCGCGCGTTGTTCACGGATCAGACGCAGCCGATTGAAACGTTGATGATGTTTCACGGAAACTCGGGCCGCGAACTGCGCAAGATGCTCGCGGAACAGTTGATGCAGCGTGATCACCTGCCGGTGCTGGCTGAACTGGCCGTCGTGCGGTATCTGCACAAACAGGGGCACGATGAGCAGGCGTTGACGCGATTGCAGCAGGCGCATGTCAAGCAGCAGCTCTCCGATCAAAGTCACACCAAAGAGATCAAGAAACTTGGCCGCGAGATCACGGGCGACAAGCAATGGGAACCCGCCCGGTGCACGGTGGAGCAACTGGACGCCGCGGGGTACACCGCCATGTCGCTCAACAAACCATATGTGGTGGAGGTGGACTTAAACCAGACGGCCCGCTTCTACCTGCCTGAATATCAGACCGGAAACGAGCAAAGCGGATTGACGCTGGTGGGCATCATCGTCGAACGTGCCAGTATTCCGGAGGGGACGTATCGTATTTCCATGCGGCGCGGCACCACCGCAGGCAGCGGCAGCGGCTCATCCTCTTCCACGCCGCATCATCCCCCTTCGCCCTGGCGGGGTTCTGTGGGTCACGGATACAACAACACGACCTGGCTCGCCAATGCGGAAGAAATCAGCCCGAAGCGCTTTCGTGTGACTCTGCATGTGAAGACGCCTGAATCGCGCGCCGAGCCACCACAAAGGGCCAACCAGACGTGACGCGCAGCGTACGCACTTGTCGGTGGTGGTTCATTTCAAATCGACGGGCCTCCACGAGCCGCACCCGTCAGGTAGCGGTCGGCTCAACCGCATGAAGAAGGCGGTACTTCCTGCGGCCCGACGACCGCTCCTTCACAGTCGCGGCTCGTAGAATTCAAACGGAACCACTACCCACTTGTCCTGCGCAGGAAGATGCGTACGCTACGTCACATGATTTACCGCCCCATCGATCCAACCGACTTTGATCTTGCGATGAACATCGGCTGGTACTCACAACCGCGCGTGTACCACAACGCGCGCGACATGTTCACGTTCCACCCCGACCTGTTCATGGGCTGCTATGACGATGGCCAACTGATCGGCATCGCTTACGGTTGGCCGCGTTACATTCACCGCTGGGGGCAACTTTGTGCGTACCTGAGCATCATCTCGATGGACAAGGATCATCGCCGCCTGGGCTACGGCACGCCGCTGCTGACCGCGTGGGAAGATGCCGCGCGCACCGGCGGGTTCGACACCATCCACCTCGGTGCCGGCCCGGATGCGTTCTACCTGACCAACGGTTACACGCCCATTGAACACACCGTCCGCATTCACAAAAGCACATTGCCGGATGATCCGCACCACACGATCGATGACCTGATGTACATCAGTTGCGGCGACGACCCGATGCTCGACCTTTGCATCAAACCCAACGGCCGCACACGACAGCAGACTGTTGACCAGATGAGCAAGCTGTTTGAAGTGTGCGATAGCGGCACCGCATTCAAGAAAGAACTTTAGGGCGCAGCAGCATCAGAATTCGAACGTGTACGGCATCGAAGGCTTCATAGGATTGTATTGTTTGCCTCCATCGGTGCGTGCTGCTTAAACGGAACGCACCAACCCATCTTCCTCAGATGATCTCACTGCCATCTTCTCCGCGATAGCGCGCCCAGCGGGTTTGCGCAGGGGGTGTTTTGTCCATGATGTATTCGCGGTACCGGCGGCAGGACGCCAGTGCTTCGGCGTGAGCAGGGTTGCTCGCCACATCATGCAGACAATGCGGGTCGGCCTGTTTATCAAACAGTTTTTCGGATGCGCCGTCCGGTGTGGTTTCCCACAGATAGCGCACGTATTTGTAGCGCGTGGTTTCCACCATCTGCCAGTAGTTGCTGCATTCACTGAATGCCGCTTCGCGCACGGCATCGGTTTCGCCACGCACCAGCGGCATGAGCGATTTGCTCGGTACCACGTTGTGGAAACTGGGCCAATTTTTCGAGAGCGCTTCGTGCGGATCCAGCCCTGCGGCATCAAGCATGGTGGCGGTCAGGTCAATGTTCTCGATCATGCTATCGACGCGCTTGCCGGTCAGGTGATCCGGGTGGCGGATGGCCGTCGGCACGGTGCATGATGCTTCCCACGGCACGGCCTTGCCACTCATCCGGCGATCGCCCAGCATTTCCCCGTGATCGGAAGTGAACACGATCACCGTGTCGTCCAGCAAACCTTCATCTTCGAGCGTCTGCATCACGCGACCGACCTGGTCGTCCAGGCAATTGATCATCGCGCGATACGCACGGCGAAGCTTGTACCAACGCTTCTTCCACACGGGGTCGAGTTCTTCATCGACCGCGGGGGCGAAGTCGTCCACTTCTTCATACGGCACGGCATCAAGGTAACGCTGCGGCGGATCGTAGGGCGGATGCGGACCACAGAACGAAGCAAGCATGTAGAACGGTTTGTCTTTCGGGCGAGCGGTCAGCGCATCGATGATGCGATCGGCGGTGACGATGTCGACGTAGTCTTCTTCCGGTAACGGGAAGGCATCGCCATCGACAAACGTTTCCATGTCCTGCCAGCCTTCGTTCCTTTCCTGTTCCTGTCGCAGGCTGACATCTTCGATGTAGCGCGGCATCAAGCCTTTCGCTTCAAGATGGGCCGCGTAATGACATCGGTTCTTGCGACAAAGCTGCTTGCCCGATGCTTCCCAGATGTGGTCGTACCCGAACTGCTTGAGGTGCTCTTCCATGGCCACAAGGTCCAGCCCCTGCCCCATGTCTGTGCTGAAGGGCCAGGTCTGCAGGTAGTGCAACTTGCCCACGGCAGCGGTCCAGTACCCGGCCTGCTGCAAAGCGCGCGGCATGGTGGGATGTTGACGCGAAAGATCACCCGACATCGCACACATGCCAATCTGATGGGTGTACTTGCCGGTCAGCAGCGCGCTGCGCGCCGGGGCACAAATCGGATTCACCGTTACGCAACGATTGAACGTGGTGCCTTCGGCCAGGCGATCCAGGTTCGGCATGGCGATACGGCTTTGCGGATGCCAACCGACGAAGTCCGGCCGCTGCTGGTCGGTCATCAGGAACAGGATGTTCTTTTGCTTTGCCATCGGTCTTTGCAATCCCCGAGAAAAATCGACCTCAGAAGCATAGCTGCCCCGTCGAATCACACAAGCACCCCGCGCACAACTGATTTGTGCGATATGATGGTCACACTATGGAAACACGACTCATCCAACGTGAAGAACTGCCGAAGCTGCTGGCGTTGTATGAGCACCTGCACACCAACGACAGCCCCCTGCCCGCCCGGGCCATCGTGGAAGATGTGTGGGCACGCATCCAGATCGACCCCGGCCTGCAGTACTTCGGCGCGTTCGATGGCGAGCAACTGGTTTCCACCTGCACGTTAACGATCGTGCCCAACCTCACGCGTGGCTGCCGACCGTACGGACTGATCGAAAACGTGGTTACCGCCCCATCACACCGACGCCGTGGTTTGGGAAAAGGCGTGCTTCAGTTCGCGCTTCAATTCGCCTGGACCAGTGATTGTTACAAGGTGATGTTGCTCACCGGTCGCATGGATGAAGGCACATTCGCGTTCTACGAATCCGCCGGCTTCGTGCGGGAAGCGAAGGAAGCATTCCTGGCCAGTGCGCCGCAGGAATAGCTTTTCTTTTCCCTTTCGAACATTTCGGCGAACCTTCGGGGGCGATGCGTCGACTACCTTGCATGGACGTTGTGATGGAACAACCTGTCACCATGTTGGATGCTGATCTGGTGGCCGCGGCTTTGGCCGATGGACCGGATGGTTTTACGCCCATCGTCAAGCGATATCAGGATGCGGTGTTCAGCGTGGCCCTGGCACGGCTGGGTAACTTCCACGAAGCGGAAGACATCGCCCAAACCACATTCCTCACCGCCTATCGTCAACTGTCCGGCCTGAAAGAACCGGCGCGCCTCGGCGCGTGGCTGCGTTCGATCGCCACCCATCAAGCCATCGACCGTGTGAGGAGGCGCAAAACCACCATGGGGCAGGACGAATTGGCTGAACAGGCCGCGCACGATCCCGCACCGCACGAACAAGTAGAGCAGGATGAAATGCAGCAGCACGTGCTCGAGGCGGTCAATCGGCTGAGTAAAGCCCAGCGTGAAACCACCATGTTGTTCTACATCAGCGGGTACAGCGTGGCCGAGGTGGCGTCCATCCAGGAAGTGCCCATCGGTACCGTCAAACGAAGGCTGCACAGCGCCCGTGAAGCGTTGAAGAAGGAAATGATCGATATGGTCAAAAACACATTGCATGCCGAGGCTCCGAAGGATGATTTCGCCGGTCGCGTGCTCACGCTGTTGCAGGGCGCGACCCTGGGCGAGGGTGAAGATTACGTGCCCTGGCAGGATTTGGTGGCCGAGATCAAGCGCATCGGCCGACCGGGTGTGGAAGGCTTCATCAAAGCGCTGCAATCACCCCATCACAAGGTGCGCGCCCTCGCAGCCAATACCATGCGGATGGTCGAAGCGAAAGACACCACCGAAGTGATCGTCGAAGTGCTCACCAAAGCGCTGGGTGACCCGAATCGCAAGGTGCGACGCATGGCGCTCGATACGCTGTTGAACCTGGATTTGCCGACCGAGCGCATGCGGAATGAACTGCTGCCAAAGGTGCTGCCGATGATGCGCGATCCGAGTCGGCGGGTGCGGGTGGCGGTGACGTGGCACCTGCGGGTGTGGGCTTCTTTGGTACCGATTGAAGTCGTCGCCCAAGCCATGTGCGATGAAACCGATGCGGGCGTCCAGGCGCAACTGCCCGGTCTGATGCGCCGCGTACTGGCGGCGAGAGAAAAAACCGGCGAAACTTTGAACTGACACCGAACCGGATCGCGGTAAGCATCGACTTACCTATGAACACAACGCAATCACGCTTGGCTTAAAGCAAGCAGCGGGAAAAGCGGTTGGACCTGGAACTGCTGGTTGTACCTCCAGCACAAAAGGCTGGTCGCCCCGGTCAGACGGGTACACGTCGACACCGGCCCGCTGCTTTTTCATTTTTTTGAGCATTTACATGATCATCAGTCATACGCACAAATTCGTGTACATCGGTATTCCCCGCACGGGATCGAAGTCGATGAACCACTGGTTGACCGAACACTTCGACGGCAAGTGGTGTGCCGGGCATCACAGTGTGGATGTGCCCCCGGAAGGGAAAGACTATTTGATCTTCACGATGGTGCGCAATCCGTATAACCGCGCGTTCAGCGGCATGTGCGCCGTCACCTGGGATGAACTGAACCCCAGCAACAAAGAGATCGGCCCATGCGCGAACGATGCAGAGCGCATGCGCAAGCAACGCGCGATTCTGGCTGCACGTCCCCAGGTGAAAGTCACCAGGCCGTGCCTCGGGAACGCTTCGCTGGAAGAGCAACTCGCGGATGCCGAAAAGCGAAACGAATCCATCGGTGGCCAAATGAATCAGGCGCGATTCATCAAGCACGCCGGGGTGAAGCTGGCGCTCTACTTTGAACGCTTGCCCGAATGCCTGGTGGCATTGCCATTTGTGGATCCGGCCAATATCCCCGACTTCCCGCATCACCCGGAGCGTGGCATCAAACCGGGCGGTGATTTCTTCAGTTGGTCAAGCGCAGATGGGGAACAAGCATTGTGGCATTATGCGGAGGAAGTGTTCAGCCTTCTGGACTACCAACGTCACCAGTTGGGTTTGCCTGATGATGCACCGGCTGCACGTTGGCTATGATGCATGCATGAATCATCTGCCGAGAACCTGCATGGGTGGACACGATCAGGTTGCGTGCTTACCAAACGGATCAGTTGATGCGGCGCCCTTTGATCAGGCACAGCCCGCCCATCGTCAGCAGGATCACCGAAGCAGGCTCCGGAATCGGCACGTAGTCAATGGTAATTGATGGTGCGATGGTGCCATCTGAATTCCCCTGTGCACCACGGAAGCGGACCAGGTTACGCGCGGCGGAGTTCACATCGAAGTCCAAACCAAAGCGAACATCGGTGCTGCTGTCGTACGCCGCTTGCACCGCAGCGATCAACGCCGTGGTCGAGGCGAAAGTATGCGCCGAGTCGGTGACGGTATCCGTCGACCTGATCCCCACGATGGAAGACAGCGTGCCGGTAAAATCACCACCGACGGCAGTCCATGCGTTGGTGCCATCGTAAGTTTCCCAAGTGAGATCGTTCGTGAAAGGTTGGACCGATGCATCCAACAGGTTCAACGTTCCCGCATCATTCGCGGAACTCGTATCGACTTTATCACCGTATAAGACCACGGTGACCGATGTGATGACCTGTCCGACGGGAATGGCCGACAAATCGAACGCGATGAAGCCGCGTAACGTGTGACCGTTACCGAGTTGACCGGGGAAAATGATGCCATCGGATTCGTTCTTGGCAGGTTGATCGCTGCGTGCCCAGGTGGTCACGGTATTGTCCGGGCTGGCGTTGGGCGTGCCCCCACCAATGGTGATCGTGGCAGCCTGGGTTGCGTCCGCCAACAGCACCATGGTGCCGACCGCCGCCACACGCATCAGGGTCCGTAAACGGCTATTCATCGCGACCTCCTATAACAGGCAAAAACTCTCTGTT
>JANQFT010000023.1 GCA_028277685.1 Phycisphaeraceae bacterium | reverse complement strand
GCAACCGACCTTGAAAAGGGTCACCTGTCCGATGAGATCGCCGACGGCATCGAGAAGATCTCTGAACTGTCGCGTCGCCGCTTCCTCGTTGATGGATTCACCGGCCTGGCAGGTCTGACCCTGGGCGGTTACCTGTGGTCGAACCTGTTGCACGCGCCGCTGCATGCCTTCGGCGACCGTGCGGTCAAAACCGGTCAATTTGTTTTTCCACGTTTGCGCTTCAACGTGGATGACAACACGCCCGACCGATGGAATGTCCACCCGATTGGCGATGTGCATCTTCGCAAGAAGCTGGGTGAGCTGACGAACATGAACGTCAGCCAGGAAGGCCGCGTGGTTACCCTGGGCGACTTCGACGACATGGCCCGCAACCCCTTCGTGTTCATGACGTCCGAAGGCGACTTCCACCTGAACGAGGATGAGACGCGCAACATGCGCGAGTACCTCGAACGTGGCGGGTTCATCCTGGCTGACGATTGTGTGTACAACTTGCGCGAAGATCGTTTCTTCCGGGCGTACAACCGCATCATGAACCAGATATTCCCCGACAACCCGATGCGGAAGATTCCCTTTGACCACGAAATCTTCCACATCTACTACGACTTCAAAGACGGCTGTCCCCACATGCAGGGCGTGCCGCATGGTGCATACGGCATGTTCGAGCCGAACACCGGTCGCATCATGACGATCAACATTCCCGGTGACATCCACTGCGGTTGGGTGAATAAGTGGTTCACTCCGCAAAAGAACCTGGATGCGATGAAGATGGGCATCAACATCATCATCTACTTCCTGAGTCACTGATTTGAGTTCGATCACGCGGAGCAACCGCATGAAGATAGAACAAGCCACGCTTTCCCGGTTGACCGCAGTTGTGCTGATGGCGTTGACCTGCGCTGCCCACGCTGAGTCTGTGGGGCAAAGTCATGCCGTCATCGTGTCGGGCCTGCCTGCCACACCGGTGCATGCACATCGCTTCCGTGATTGGTCGGTGCGCATGCATGCCTACCTGACGAAGCAGGCGGGCATTCCTGCAAACAACGTGGCTGTATTCAGTGGTGACCCGAAGTTCACCGGCAGTATGATCAGCGGAAAAGCAACACGTGAGCACGTGTTGGATGCCCTGAGGCAACTGTCAGACAAACTCGGCCCAGCCGATCAGTTCATTCTTGTGATGATCGGCCACGGCGATGCTCACGACAGCGATGAAGCCAAGTATGCCTTGCCCGGACTCGATTTGTCCGCCGCTGATTTGGCCAAGGCACTTGAGCCCATCCGCAGTAAGAATCAGGTGGTGATCGATCTTACCTCTGCGTCCGGTGATGCAGTCGCATCATTGAGTCACCCCAACCGGGTGGTGATTGCTGCGACCAGTCCGAACGAAGATCAGACCTCGGTGTTCGGTGAGTTTTTCTTGCGTGGCTTGGAACGTGGCACGGCCGATGGTGAAGCTGCACCCGACGGTGGTAGGGCGGACAAAATCATTACCATGCTTGAAGCCTTCAATCATGCCGCGCACGAAAATGCATTGTGGATTCGCCGCATATGGGCCTACTCGCCGCCGAAAGATGAAAATGCGCCCGTGGAAACCATCGATCCCACCGCAAGCACACGCATCAATACCAAACAGTGGCGCGTGGAAGGTCGTGAGAGTGTTGCCCTGTTCCGTAAGCTGTTCACCGTTCCCCAGGATGCGCCCGGCAGCAAGCAGCTTTCACAAACCAGTAAGCCCAGACAGGACGATGCAATCAATCCCCTGGTGACAGTTGCGGAAGATCCGAAGACACAGCGTCGCTTCCATGGCATCCGCCAACTCACCGAGCATGCCACCCTGGAAGACGCGGGTCAGGAAGTGGGCATTGCCGCGGTGCGGGGTGGAAAATATCAACCCATTGCAGGACAAGCCGCGGGTGAGCCTGGCGCGCATGCCCGCCGTGTGGTGTTAGGGCGGCCCGGCTTACTGCCTGCTCCGAAAGTGACCACGCCATCTGCCGCACAAGGTGAGTAAGTGCCGTCGATGAACAACCCCATACTCGGTCAGCGGTTGCGGGTGAACTGGTGGGTCAGCGTCATTCTGACGATGTTGATCGTTGCGGTTCTCCATGCAGAGCAAGCCCCGCAACTTCCGCCATTCAAGTTACAACGCGACATCCCGCGTCACAGCGGACACTACCCCGAACCAATCATCACCTGGAAGATCGACGGGCGTATGCGGCATGTCGATCGCATCTGGCCCGATCCTGCGCTACCTGATCGCGTTTACGTGTTTGCCAGTGATTCACTTTGGCGCACCGATGACGCCGGCGGCAATTGGCAACAACTCTCCAGTGTGAATGTGAAAACGATTGGGAAGTTG
>JANQFT010000583.1 GCA_028277685.1 Phycisphaeraceae bacterium | reverse complement strand
CTGGAAGCGAGCATGGTGTCGGAGATGCGCACCTCATCCATGTAGCCATGCCAGCCGTTGCTGCCGGGAGCCGAGCCGCCGCCCAGGCGGCCGATGGCGAACGTGTCTTCCACATTGGCCGCCAGGTTGAACGTCTTGCCGGTGAGTGCCTTGGTCTGCAGGCTCCCGCCATCGGTCAGGTTCTGGAAGAAGATGGTGGCTGCACCACTGGTGCCGTTGATGGCCAGGCCGACGTAGTAGTCCTTGTTGGCCGCAATGACAAAGTCAATGCCCGTTTCCAGGCTCGTGCCCGTACCGGGGCTTGTCAGCAGGAACAGTTCGCCCGTGACCAGTGCGCTGCCGCCGGTGCTTGCGCTGCTGGACTTCACGCCCAACGCCCAGCGCCGATCATCGTTGCCGTTCGAGCTGTTGCCTTCCCACATGGAGGCGATGTAATGGTTGGAGCCGCCGGCATCGGTGGTCTTGTGCACGAGCGCTTCGAAGGTGAACGTGGTCATGTTGCGGTAGGTGGCGCTGCTGCTGACCCAGTGCCCCGCCTTGGCACCGTGGTTGGCTGCAGCGTTGTTGGCGGAGCCAGTCGCGGGTACCGGATCGGGAAACGCCGACCCAGCCCCGGTGGCGGGCAAGGTGTATTGCGACACGGTGCCGACCGTGCTCAGTGTAGGTCCGCCGCCCAATGAGGCGCCGAGTTGGCTGTTATCCTCAAAGGTGTAATGACCGATCACTGCAGCGGACGTGCTGAGCGTGAACGCCCCCAACAACACGGCGGCGGCAAGCGGCTTCAACCAATGGTTTGCGTTCAACATGGTTCTGATCCTCCAGGGGAAAGGGACAAAATTCCTCGCAGCCGATGTCAGGCGATCAGCCATCGGCACGTTCATCTGCATCAGATGTCACGAGAAATAGACTCGCTGGGCCGCTTGCGGTCATGTATGCAAAACGTATATTGATTTATGAAATGCGTACAAATAGCTCAGCAGATGCTCGCCCTCACCGGGTTGCCATCCTCATGCGTGGTCAGACGGCGGCGGTGGGCGTGATTCGCGGTGTCCGCACGTTCATGGGCAACAGCGTCGACTGGCACATCCGCACTTACGTCATCCCGGCTGGCGGCGCTTCGTTCGACGCCATCGCCGACTGGCAGGCCGATGCGGTGATCCACAACGGTCGTCTGGCTGAGAGTCACGAGCGACTATGCCATTGCGTGCGCGGCCCGATCATCAACACCGCCGACACAGGCCTCGGCGTGCCCACCGTCTGCCCGGACATGCGCCGCGCGGGGCAAGCGATGGCCGAGTACCTGCTGAACCTGGGCTGTGATCATCTGGTGTCGCTGCTGCGGCCGGTCTACTGGGGAACGCGGGCCAACCAACGTTGGCAAGCCGGCATCACCGATTGCGCCCAGCGTCTTGGCGTTGAGCCCATTCACCTGAGCTGCCGGCCGCACGGCAACACGTTCACCGAGGACGATCATCCGCTGCTCGGCATGTTGCGCAGCCTCGGCGGCGCGGTCGGGTTGATGGTGTGTGATGACGAGACGGCCCACACGATCGCCAACGCGTGTGTCGATGCTGGCATCAGCGTGCCGGATGACGTGGCGATTCTGTCGATGGGCAACGATGAGTACCATTGCTCGACGAGCAATCCCTCACTGTCGAGCTTGGGCCTGCCGCATGAACAGGTAGGCCACCGCGCCGCGGCGCTGGTGCATGCCGCCCTGGCGGGTGAGTCGTTGCCAACCAAACCGATTCGCATCGCGCCTTTGCAGGTGGTCCCGCGTGCTTCGTGCAGCGTGTCGTTCGCCGAGGATGAGACGGTGAAACAGGCCATGGCGTACATGGAAGATCACCTGCATGAGGGAATTCGCATCGACGATGTGCTCGATCATCTGCAACTGTCGCGCAAGAGCCTGGAAGTGCGCTTCCGCGAGGCGCGCAACCGCACGCCACATGCGGAACTGCAGTACCTGCGCGTCCGCCGCGCCAAGCGGTTGATTGCCTCAACGAATATGGGCCTTGATGACATCGCCCTAAGCTGCGGCTTCGGCAGTGGTGCGCGGTTCAGCGTGGTCTTTCGCCAACACGTGGACATGACCCCCAGCCAGTTCCGCAAGCAACATCAGTCGCGGGCTTGAATCGCCATCAGGGATCGCTGGCCAGAGCGCGGTTGACGGGATGCGTGATGGTTTTTCTTGACAGCTTGGCACAATATGTTATAGTTAACGTGTTAAGGTTATCACTTTGATCGTCAGGCACCATCTACCGATGGTCGAGGCACTTAATCAGCAAGAAAGACCCAATCAGCCAACAAGGTGCGACGAAGCATGTCCAACGTATCCATTAAAGACATTGCGGATCGAGCGGGCGTTTCCACCATGACCGTTTCGCGCGTGCTCAACCGCAAGACCGGACAGACCCGGCCGGAGGCGATTGAGCGGGCGCAACGCATACGCCAAATCGCGCGAGACTTAGGCTATCGCCCCAACGACATCGCCCAAACCATGCGAACCGGGCGGTTCAACGCCATATCACTGATCCTCGGTGCCCAGGAAGAATGTCCCGGCTGGGGCTGGTTGCCACAATCGTTGATGTACGGCATCAACCAGGCGACCCACGATGCCGGGCTGCTGCTGAACATGGCTGCCCCATCGAATGAGGAATTGACCAGCGATGAGCATATGCCGCGTGCGCTGCAGCAGTGGTGCAGCGATGGCCTGCTGGTCAACTACATCACCCATATGCCGCCGAAGATGGCCGAGGTGATCGATCACTACCGCATTCCCACGGTCTATCTGAACGTGAAGCGAAAGTTCGATGCGGTGTACCCCGACGATGTGGACGCGGCCGAGCAGGCGACACAGCAACTGATCGCGCTGGGGCATCGGCGGATTGTCTACCTGGGGCCTGATGCTGGTTCACCTGATGAGAGTCATTACAGTCAGGCGGATCGCATCGCAGGTTACCGCCGCGCGATGGTGGGGGCGGGTCTTGAAGCGCACTGCGTTGATGATACGTCGTGTTTCCACCAGCGCCGCGTGCCTGCGAACTGGGCGCAGGTCATGGCGCATCGTCCCACGGCGGTGCTGGTATACAACGGCACGCTCGCTTTGCGGGCGATGAATGCGGCACGCGATGCCGGTCTGGCCGTGCCCCATGATCTTTCGATCGCCACGTTCACCGATGACTGGAACGGCGACTGCGGCGGCCAGCCGTTCTCGGGCATGCGCCTGCCTTTCGCCGACATCGGCAGGGCAGCGGTCCAAATGCTTCAACAGAAGATCAAGCAGCCGGAAGAACACATACCAGCCCGCGCGCTGAACGCGCGATGGGAACTTGGCGAGACCTGTGCGCCGTGTCTTGAAGCTGGGGATGGGTAAAGAAGATCAAACGTGAAGTGGTGGCTGTCGCTTTCGCGGAAACGTCAGCAATGTTTGGAAGGAACAGGAGCAAGACCATGGATTACGCAGAAGCCCAATTCGGCAAAAAGAAAAGGAGGTACAGATGAAGCTTGTAGGAACACCTTTGTTTGTTTCGATCGGAGCGATGGTTGTGGCCGCGTTCACTGGCACCGCGCATGCGACCGTGCTGTTCAGCCACGACATGAATGACGACACGGTAGACGCCGCGATCACCTCCTTGTCACCGGAAGTCGGCGGTTATACGAGTATTGGTGGCGGCGCCAGTTGGACGGTTAGACAGGATAGTTCCGACCTGTTCGGTGAAGGAACAGCCAACCGTTACCTGGAGGTCATGTCCGGCGGCGGGTGGGCGAATCTCCAGAGTAGTTCCTTCACTGATCTGACATCAGGAACCTTCAGCTTTGATTTCTACGACCCCGGCGATGCGGGGCAGATGCAGGTCAAGCCACCGCATAACAGAGACGGTGGCGGCAGTTTTTGGCCGAGAGCCGACCTCAATGACAATGCGGGCAGCAACGGGAGCGTGGGCGGAGTTCTGGGCGATGGCACCAGCTACACATTCGGCCAGAAACACACCTTCGCCATCGTGTTCAATGCGACCGAAAGCGCCATCGACTACAGCACGTTGGTCGATGGCACGATCTCGCTGGCAGCCAACACATACGACACGATTCTGGACGGTGAACGCATCAAGTCCACAGCTTACCCGGACATGGCGTCCATTCCGCTATTCCAACTTACCGCGTCTCCTGCATCCAGCACCGATGGGGGAAGTATCTATGTCGACAACATTCTGGTGCAGGACGTGGTCATCCCCGAACCGGCATCGCTGGCCCTGGTTGGGCTGGGTGGGCTGGTGATGGCAGCCATTCGCCGCCGCGCATAGAAAGGGACAACTGCGCGTGCATAAGTTCTGCCGTGCGGAATCAAGATATCTCGCAACGGGTGGTCTAAACGCTTCCCGTTGCCTTGTCGAAGATGGTAACCGCCGAAGGATACATGCGATGATCCGCGACCGTCATGCATTCACGTTGGTCGAACTACTGGTCGTCGTAGCGATCGTGGCGCTGTTGATCAGCATTCTGCTGCCGGCGTTGAACAAGGCGCGGGAGACGGCACGCAGCGTCACCTGTGCGGCGAATATGCATCAGATCGGCGTGATGGCCTTCACCTTCACGGTTGAGCATGCCGGCCAACTGCCGACCAACTTCATCAGTGACGGCCCGCCTTGGTACCAGCAGATCTGGGACGAAGCGCCCCGCCCGGGATCGTACGGCAGCGGCCACAGCTCCGGAAAGAGTCATTGGCGGCACATCGGCTCGGGCAAGAAGCAGATCATCCGGTACACCATCCTAAACTGCCCCACGATGAGCGGGCAGTTCCCGTATCGATGGTACCACGCCGATGAGGCCGGCAAGGAGATTGGCAAATACAGTTGCGGGGCGGACTACGCACTCAACGATTACCTCGGCGGATGGGGTGGCAGCAAAAACTGGGGCGACAACCGTGTGACCAACCCGCGTTTTACCGCATCAGCCTATTGGTTCAGCGAAGCCGCGGTCAACGGCGTGTGGGGCACCGACTACGTGTGGCCACGCCTGAGTTCGCGCCTTCAACCCACCTGGAATGCCAAGACGCGCCCGGTCTGGTGGCCCAGCTCAACCTACGGTCTGACCCACGAAGGCCACGGCGACACCCGAGCCAACTTCCTCTACTGCGATGGCCATGTCGATGGCATGACCGATGTGCAGTTCCTCAACATCGGCACCACCCAGGCCGACTACAAACCATTCAACGCAAGCTGGTAAACAGCTATCCACCCGACGACACAAACCTGATTCACACCACCAACCCGATTGCCTTATCGAATCACCCGAAGGAAGACGTCATGCATTACTCAAGAGGGATCGTTGCACTGTTGTTCGTGCTCTGTCTTGCCGGATCGGCCTTCGCCAACGACATCGCCGGTCAACCGGTGATCTATCGCGAAGTGTTCCCCAACGGCCACAACCCCCTGGCCGTGGGATGGAAGTACTACATCACCGACCGGGCCTGGGACGCCAGCAAGGGTCAGGGTTGGGCCAACGCGCCCGGCGCCGGTTCGACCAAGGCCATCAACAGCAAGCCCGCCAAGACCGGCGAGGAATGGCGCGGTTCGGTCTGGCTGGCCCAGGGCAACCGCTACCTGTTCTGGACCAGTGAATACACCGTCAAAGATCCGGTCACCGGTTTCAGTTGGCACATGCGATTGAAGGCGCCGCAGGATCGCGTACATATCGCGCTGCGCATCGACACCAACAACAACGGACATGATGCGGCCGACCCTTGGTTCTACAGCGAGAAGGGCTTCGGTGAGGCAGACAAGTTCAGGGGAAACAAGAACGTCAACGCGTCGTTTGCTATGGTCGGCGCGAAGTGGCTGCCGCTGACCGCGAAAGCGAGCACCAAACTCGCCCCGGCCCCCGGAAGTGGGGCTGTTGATCTGCCGAAGGGGCATATCGTCGCGTTCGGTTTGTATGCCTCGAAGCGCACGCAGACGCACTCGTTCGATACGTTCACCATTCACTCACCCAAGGGTGCCGCTCCGGCGAAGGTCGACAAGAAAGCCGCCAGCGCTCGCGTGAAGGCCGTAGGCGGGAAGACCGCCGCGAAGGCCGGCGTGCCCATCAAACGCGATGACGGGCATCATCCCGCGCTCGGCCAGGTGGTCATCGGCGGCGGCGGGTTCATGACCGGTGTCTACCCCAGTCGCGCCAAGCGCGGGTTGGCGTATCTGACCGGCGACATGGTCGGGCCTTGGATCCGCCAGGACTATGACCTGCCGTGGGTGCACAGTTACGTGATGGGTGAACACGGCCCGCCGATCAACCTCGCTCCGCGCATCGGCAACGGTTCCAGCGGCGTGGCCCTGCATCCGACCAACCCGGACATCGCCTATGCCGACCTCGGTGGCGGCGGCGTCTACAGCAGCGCGCAGGGCGTCTTCAAAACCACCGACGGCGCAAAGACCTGGAAGCTCGTGCTCAGCAAGTATTCCGCGGCCAACCGTGACAACGCGAAGACCGGCAGCCGCAAATGGGGCCCTAGCCTGGCGCTCGACCTGAACGCGCACGATGTCATCTACTGGGCGACGCGCAAAGACGGCGTCTGGCGCACCCTCGACGGCGGCGCGAACTGGAAGCAGGTGCTCAACGTCGGCACGGCCAACCGCAACGTCGTCATCGACATCACCGAGAAGATCGACGGCCGGTCGAAGACCATCTTCGT